>NZ_JBQIKP010000002.1:0-240773 GCF_056796775.1 Schaedlerella sp. | reverse complement strand
TTCTACTGGTTTTCTTTTACGTTGCTTTTCCTGACTTCCACATAAGTCCTGTAATATTTCTTTGTCCCTTTGTTTGGGAACATATCGGAAAACTCCGTCACCTCGATTTTCGGGTTACGCTGTAAAATCTTCCCGAACCACTTAATATCGTTCTTTGTTCCCATAAGCCTGACTTTTAACATCAATCCCGTCCTCCAAGCATGGCGTACAACTTGTGGTTATATGTTACATATTCCGGATAACGAATCTGTACCGCCTGCCAAAAATAAGGCGCATAGGCACAGCAGAACAGTTCTTCCACTGTGTACCGTCTGCACTCGTCCACCTGTTCCTCCGCATCATCGTAATCAAAGACACTTGGCGTACCATTGCAGTAAAGGTTATACGCCATCCTGACTACTTTCACGCTCCCGCTGGTCTGCCAGCCTTCATGCAGGCACTCCGTTTTTACACAGCCTGTCTTAAAATCATAGATACTGTAAATGTTCCTTCTTGTGTCATCACTGATACCAAGACAATATACAAGCGCTTTGTGGTACACGTCCTGATACCTGACCTCTTTCAATTTCTCATAGTAGAATTTTTCATGTGCATCGCTGATAAAAATAATCGCTTTCTCTGCTCCTAACGCTGTACTACTCATGTTCATTTCCTCCATCTCTTATTTTGTTTTTTGACCATAACAAAAGGACACTTCCCTAAAATCTTCTTTTAGAAAAATGTCCTTATCGTACAAAATATTAACTTGAACTGACACGAGTTTAATTTAAAATCATTTATTTTAACCCGTTAAGAGAGTTTATTTTGTCGTACTCTTGTCGTACCATACTGTCTTTAAGTCCGCAAACCCTCGATTTTACTGGTTTTCTTTGCCAAGCGTTTTCATCGTCGGGAACGCAAGCACGTCCCGGATCGCTGCGGAATCTGTCAGCAGCATACACATCCGGTCAATCCCGAATCCGATCCCGCCTGTGGGCGGCATACCAATCTCCAGCGCATTCATGAAGTCTTCATCCGTCGTGTTGGCTTCTTCGTCTCCCTGCGCCAGGAGTTCTTCCTGGGCGCGGAAGCGTTCCCTCTGGTCGATGGGGTCGTTCAGCTCGGAGTATGCGTTGGCCATCTCCCAGCCGTTCATGAAGAACTCAAAACGCTCCACATAATCCGGATTGTCCGGTTTCTTCTTGGTCAGCGGAGAGATCTCGATGGGATGATCCATCACGAAGATCGGCTGTACCAGATGCTCTTCCACATATTCTTCAAAGAACAGATTCAGGATATCGCCCTTCTTATGCCTGTCCTCATATTCCAGATGATGCTCGTCCGCCAGGGCTTTTGCCTCCGCGTCCGTCTTCACATTGGAGAAATCCACGCCGGAATACTTTTTCACGGCGTCTACCATGGTAATCCGTTCAAACGGCTTTTCCAGATCCATCTCCACGCCGTTGTATACGATCTTCATGGTTCCCAGCACTTCCTGCGCCACATAGCGGTACAGGTTCTCTGTCAGATCCATCATGCCGTGGTAGTCCGTATATGCCTGATACAGCTCCATCAATGTAAATTCCGGATTGTGCCTGGTGTCCAGACCTTCGTTGCGGAACACACGCCCGATCTCGTAAACACGCTCCATACCGCCGACGATCAGACGTTTTAAGTACAACTCCAGGGAGATCCTGAGCTTGATATCCTCGTCCAGCGCATTGAAATGCGTCTCGAACGGCCGTGCAGCGGCGCCGCCGGCATTCTGCACCAGCATCGGCGTCTCCACCTCCATGAATCCCTGTCCGTCCAGATACCTGCGGATCGCGCTGATGATCTTGGAACGCTTGACAAAAGTATCCTTCACCTCCGGATTCATGACCAGATCCACATATCTCTGACGGTAACGCAGATCCGTATTGGTCAGCCCATGGAACTTCTCCGGAAGGATCTGGAGGCTCTTCGCAAGCAATGTGATGCTGCCTGCATGGATAGACTTCTCTCCTGTCTTTGTCGTAAAGACCTCACCCTTGATTCCTACAAGGTCGCCTACGTCAAACTTCTTAAAGTCCTTGTACACATCCTCCCCTACGCTGTCTCTCGCCACGTAGCACTGGATGTTGCCCTTCAGGTCCTGGATATTGCAGAATGAAGCCTTTCCCATGACCCGCTTTGACATCATACGGCCCGCAATGGATACCTGGGTGCCTTCCAGTTCTTCATATCTGTCTCTGATCTCCTGGCTGTGATGTGTTTGATCATAGCTGGTGATAGCAAAGGGGTCCTTTCCATTTGCCTGCAAATCCGCTAACTTCTCGCGTCGAACCTTTCTCAACTGATTCAAATCCGGCTCCTGAGCCTGCTTCTGCTGGTCAGACATTTGTTTTCTCCTTTCTTTTCCTCCGCAGATGTATCAACTGACAACCGCCCTCTTTACATCGACCGGTTGATATCCAGCACCTTGTACTGGTTGACTCCTGCCTGTGTCTCTACGTTCACCACGTCGCCGACCTTCTTGCCGATCAGCGCCTGGCCTACCGGCGACTCGTTGGAAATCTTCCCTTCCAGACTGTTTGCTTCCGTGGAGCCTACGATCTTAAACTCCATCTCTTCATCAAAGGTAATGTCAAAGACCTTGATCGTACAGCCCACGTTGATCTTGTCAAAGTCTACCTCATCCTCTACCACGACCTCCGCATTTTTCAAAATGCTTTCCAGTTCTTCAATTCTCGCTTCGATGTCGCGCTGCTCGTCCTTCGCCGCGTCATACTCCGCATTCTCGGATAAGTCGCCCTGCTCCCTGGCTTCCTTGATCTTTGCAGCGACTTCCTTTCTCTTTACCACCTTCAGATTTTCCAGTTCGTCCTCCAGTGCTTTCAAACCTGCATAAGTAAGTAACCTTTTCTTTGAATCCGCCATGATGACCTTTGCTTCCTCTCTTTCATTCTATCTGATATCGCTTTTACGGCCTGCGGCTGTGAACCGCAGCCGGACGACCTCTACTGATACTTATATTTCGCAATTCAAATATTATAACCAAAACCTACAGTACTGTCAAGATTTTTTGGAGTTCTTCGTAGCTCTCCACCCTGTTGATCTGCTCCCGCAGCCGGGCCGCTCCATGCAGCCCTTTGGTATACCATGCCACATGCTTGCGCATCTCCCGGATGCCCAGATAGCTACCCTTATATTCGATCTGCAGCCTGGCATGGCGGAGCATGGTATTCCGGATCTCATCGATCTCCGGCCGGGACGGGATTGCGCCCGTCTCTTCATATGCCGACAGTTCCGAAAAGATCCACGGATTGCCCTGTGCCCCCCGCGCGATCATTACCCCGTCACAGCCGGTTTGCTCCTGAATCGCAGCCGTCTGCTCACAGGTGCTCACATCCCCATTTCCGATGACCGGAATCCGAACCGCTTCCTTCACCCGGCGGATGATCTCCCAGTCAGCCCGGCCGGAGTAGTACTGCTCCCGCGTCCGCCCATGGACAGCCACCCCGGCCGCCCCGGCTTCTTCGATGATCCTGGCGATCTCCACCGCATTCACATGCTCCTCATCGAATCCCTTGCGTATCTTCACCGTAACCGGCTTTCGGATTGCTTGAACCACGGCGCTGACCAGTTCGTAGACCAGCTTCGGATCCTTCATCAGAGCCGAGCCTTCCCCATTGCGCACCACCTTCGGGACAGGACAACCCATGTTGATATCCAGGATGGAAAAGGGCCGTTCCTCAATCCGTTTTGCCATCTCACTGACAATCTTCGGATCCGAACCGAAGAGCTGCAGGGAGACCGGCAGTTCCTCCGGATGGATCGCAAGCAGGCTCTCCGTATTTTTATTGTTGTATAAAATCGCTTTGGCGCTGACCATCTCCATGCAGAGCAGTCCGGCCCCCTGTTCTTTGCACAACAAACGGAATGGCAGGTCCGTTACACCTGCCATGGGGCCTAAAATATATCTGTTCTCAAGAAGTACATTTCCTATTTTAAGCTGTTTTTTCATAATTATACTGTTTATCGAAGCGCGCGCGCAGCCGGAATCCGGCCAGGCGGCCCTATCGGTCTACTTTTTTGTTTTTGTAATAGATCAGGCGCAGACCGTTCAGTGTCAGCTCCGGATCGTACTCGTCGATGCTGTCTGTCTCCGGCGCGATGATCTTTCCCAGACCCCCGGTTGCCACCACCTTTGCATCCGGGTAGCCGGATTCCTCTTTGATCTTCCGGATAATGTATTCCGTCTGGCCGATGGCTCCGTACACCAGACCGGCCTGCATACTGGAGATGGTCTCCTTGGCCAGTATGGACGCCGGCTTGCGGATCTCAATCGCCGGGAGCATGGCAGCGCCGCCCCAGAGGGAGCGTCCCGCCGTCTCAAGCCCGGGCGCCGTGATCCCTGCTTCAAAAGTCCCATTCGGCCCGATCAGGTCATAGGTTGTCGCGGTTCCGAAATCTACCACGATGACCGGCCCTCCGAAGAGTTCATATCCGGCGACCGCATCCACGATACGGTCCGGGCCGATCTCCTTCGGATTCTCCGTCACGATGCGGATGCCTGTCTTGATCCCCGCAGACACGATCAGCGGGCGCACATTCAGATATTTGATGATCCCGCTTGTCAGGGAATGCATGATATCCGGAACAACCGATGCTATGATCACCGAATGGATATCCTGGGGACAGATACTTCTGTGCTCCAGAATCCCACAGATCGTAAATCCATATTCATCGGAAGTCCGGGACCGCTTTGTCGTCATGCGGAAGGTCCCCAGCAGAACCTCCTCTTTAAATACACCCAGCGTTATATTGGTATTTCCAACGTCAATCGTCAATAACATTCTGTTTCTTCTCCTGCTCCTGAATTTGTAAGCTTTTGCAGGCTGCATCCCGGTCTCATGCACTGCGGCGCAATATACACAGGACACGTCCTCTACGCTTCCGGAAGCTCCTCTCCAAGATAGAACACCCGGAAGAACAGCTCCAGAGATTCGAACAGTTCCCGTCTCTCCTGCTGTATCTGCTTGATCTTCAACACACTGCCGATCTCGTCAAAGAGGAAATCATCATCCTCCCGGTCTACCTTTAATTCCAGCCGGCCCTCCTCGTCAAAGACCACCATGAGCACACCGCCCACATCCTCCGTATACATAACGCACATGATCTGCAGTTCCTGCCGGATACTTTCCGGCAGTGCGTCAAACTCCGGGTTCAGATAGAATTTCCGCTCATAGGAACTGGCGGCGCATAATACAATCTCTTCTTCCATCATCCTTCCAGCCACACCTCCTGATCCGTAGGGCTCATACATATCCATAGATTCCACGAACCGAAACCTCACCGGCATAGACCGCTTCCTCGCTGCCGTCCTGCTTTCTCACCAGCAGCTCCCCGCTGTCATTGATCCCCAGGGCAAGGGCCTGGTAAGGCTCCTTTGCACCCAGTATGCGGACTTCTTTTCCGCAGTTAACCAGAAGGCGGTTATAGTCTTCCCTGATCCCGGACAGATCTCCTGACTGAAGAAATGTGTCATAATTCCGTTCAAAATGCTTCATAATCTCCGCAATCAGGGTGCTGCGCTTCATAACCTTCCCGGTCTCAATCCGTAGGGATGTGGCGGTTTTCGCAATCTCCTCCGAAAAGGAATCCATATTGACATTGATCCCTACCCCAATCACCACATGGTTGATATAGTCGATCTCCGAGCTCATCTCCGTCAGAATCCCTACCAGCTTCTTTTTGTTCAGTACAATGTCATTGGGCCATTTGATCCGGATCTCCTGCCCGGTACACTCCTGCAGCGCTTCCGCTGTGCTGTACGCCATCACCAGGGTCAGCATCGGCGCGCTGGAAGGAAGGAATGAAGGTCTGAGCAGTATCGACATATAGATGCTGCAGCCAGGCGGTGACTCCCAGCCTCTGCCGCGCCTGCCCCGTCCGGCGCTCTGCCGGTCGGCTACCGCTAGGGCTCCGTGGGATGCCCCTTTTTCCCCCAGCTCCTTTGCCCGAATATTCGTTGAATCGGTTTCCGGAAAATAATGGATCTCCTGGCCTGCCCACCGTGTCTTCCCAAAGAGCAGGCTTTTCAGTTCTTCCTCCGACAGGACATCCGGGATATCCACAATCCGGTATCCCCGGTTCTGCACCGCTTCCACATGGTAGCCCTCTTCCTTGAGCTGGTTGATAATCTTCCACACGGCTGTCCGGGACACGCCCAGCTTTCCGCAGAGCTTCTGCCCGGATACATAGCCCTCACTTTCCCGGAGGAGCTTCAATATCTCTGTTTTCAAAAATCTTCCCCTATTCTCCCAGTGTCGCCACCATCACCGCTTTGATGGTATGCATCCGGTTCTCTGCCTCGTCAAAAACCTTGGACTGTTCGGACTCGAATACTTCATCCGTCACTTCCATATCCTCAATGCCGAAGCGTTCTCCCATCTGCTTTCCGATGGTCGTCTTCAGGTCGTGGAAGGACGGCAGGCAGTGCAGGAAAATCGCGTTTTCAGATGCATTTTCCATCACCTTTTTGGTCACCTTATAAGGCGTCAGCACTTTGATCCGCTTCTCCCATACTTCATCCGGCTCACCCATGGATACCCAGACGTCCGTATAGATCACGTCCGCGTCCTTTGTGCCGCTCTCCACGTCCTCGGTCAGGGTAATGGTCGCGCCGGACTCCGCCGCATAGCCCCTGCACAGCTCAACCAGCTCTTCGCTCGGGAAAAATTCCTTTGACGTACATGCCACAAAATGCATTCCCAGCTTGGAACATGCCACCATCAGGGAATTGCCCATGTTGTACCTTGCGTCTCCCATAAATACCAGGCGAATCCCTTCCAGCCTTCCGAACTGCTCCCGAATCGTCAGCATGTCCGCAAGCATCTGGGTGGGATGGAACTCATTGGTCAGGCCGTTCCATACCGGAACCCCCGCATATTCCGCCAGTTCTTCCACAATGTCCTGCCCGAAGCCCCGGTATTCGATGCCGTCGTACATCCGGCCCAGCACCCTTGCCGTATCCTCAATGCTTTCTTTTTTGCCCATCTGGGAGCCTGTAGGCCCGAGGTAGGTTGCCCCCATGCCCATATCAAACGCCGCCACTTCAAATGCGCAGCGGGTCCTTGTGCTGTCCTTTTCAAAAATCAGGGCCACGTTCTTTCCTTTATAATGGTCTACCGGAATCCCCTTTTTCTTTTTGTCCTTCAGCTCCGCTGACAGGTCAAGCAGATACAGGATCTCTTCCTTTGTAAAATCTTTCAGCGTCAGAAAATTTCTTCCTTTTAAATTCATGTTCGTCCCTCTTCCCTTTGTATTATATCAGGTCCTTTTTACGCGGCATATCCGGCCCCGGGCCGCAGCGCATTTTCCGGATCTGTTCTGTGAACTACAATACCATAACCTTCCCGCAAATTCAATACCTTTTCCGCTGCCTGCTCACTTCAAACATCAGCACTGCCGCGGCTACGGCGGCATTCAGCGATTCGGCCATGCCTTCCATGGGTATCCTGACCAGCACATCCGCACATGCGGCCACCTCCGGGCGAAGCCCGCTTCCTTCGTTTCCGATCAGAAATGCGCTCCCCTGCCGGTAATCTTCTTCATCGTATGCGCGCTCTCCCTCCAGGTGGGCGGCAAAAACGCAGATATCGTGCTTTTTCAGGCTGTTCACCGCACCGGGCAGGTCATCCGTATACACAAACGGCATCCTGAAGATCGCTCCCATGGTGGAGCGTATGGTCTTTGGATTGTAAATGTCCGCACAGTCCCTGCTCAGCAGGATTCCCGTCACCCCCGCCGCCTCCGCGGTTCTGAAAATGGTGCCTAAGTTGCCCGGATCCTGGATGTTGTCCAAAACCAGCAGATGGGCCGGCCTGTCCATACCTGTCCCGCTTTTCCTGGAGCATTTTGCCAGGATCTCCTCCTTGGTGAACATGCTCTGACGCACCACCGCCAGAACGCCCTGAGGTGTCTTTGTATCCGAGATATATGCAAATACTTCCGGCGACACAAGCATAACCTCTGTCCCGGGAATGGGCTCCTTCCGATGCTTTTTCAAGAACTCCTCCGTAGCGTAAAGCTGTACCAGGCGTTCCTCCGGAATCTCCCGGACCATACGCAGGCCCTCCACAAGAAAGGTTCCCGTCTTCGTCCGCATTCTGCTCTTTTTCCGCAGCTGTATGATCTCTTTCATCCGCGGATTCGATGTACTGGTAATGATCATCTCTTATCCCTCATCACAAAGTTTCCAACTGTACGGTTGCAATCCGAAATCTCAGTTTTATGCAATTTATTGCAATAAAACCGAGATTTTGGATTAGCAACCTACTCATAAATGAGCAAAAAAGCGGCTGTGTTAGCAGACGTTAGAGTGCGTAAGCTCGGTTTTTGCGAATGGATGAGTAGGTTGGAGGCTCTTTAGAGCATCCAACCGTACAGTTGGTATTTTTTTTAAACAGGTTATACCTTAAAGCGGTATCCCACGCCCCATATCGTCTCAATATACTGGGGGTGGGAGGTATCATACTCAATCTTCTCCCGGATCTTCTTGATATGCACCGTCACCGTGGCAATGTCCCCGATGGACTCCATATCCCAAATCTCCCGGAACAGCTCTTCCTTCGTATATACATGGTTGGGATGTCCCGCAAGGAAGGTCAGAAGGTCAAATTCCTTGGTGGTGAAGGAACGTTCCTCACCGTTGACCCATACCCTTCTCGCCGTCGTATCGATCTTCAGACCGCGGATCTCTATGATCTCATTTTCCTCCACGCTGCTTCCGATCAGACGCTCATATCTCGCCAGATGGGCCTTCACACGGGCCACCAGTTCGCTGGGGCTGAACGGCTTCGTCATATAATCATCGGCTCCCAGCCCAAGCCCCCGGATCTTATCAATGTCATCCTTCTTCGCAGAAACCATGATGATGGGAGTATTCTTGCTGTCGCGGACCTTCCGGCAGATCTCAAATCCATCCACGCCGGGCAGCATCAGATCCAGGATGATCAGATCAAAATCCGCTTCCATGGCCTGCTTCAATCCGATCTCGCCGTCGTTGGCAACCTCCACCTCAAAGTTGCTCAGCTCCAGATAATCCCGTTCCAGATCCGCAATACTTTCCTCATCCTCAATAATCAAAATCCGTTTACTCATCCATTGGTACCTCCTGATATTTTCTTACTACAAAGCACATAACCGTCCCGCTGCCTTCCACGCTGGTCGCCCAGATATTGCCCCCATGCTCCTCCACGATCTTCTGCGCGATGGAAAGCCCGATGCCGCTTCCGCCCTTGGAGGAATTGCGGGAGGCGTCCGTCCGGTAGAACCGGTCAAAGATAAAGGGCAGGTCCTTCGGGGAGATCCCTTTTCCGTTGTCCCCCAGTTCGACCTGGATAAAGTCCCCCACGTCCTTGAGATCCATGGTAATCCTGCCTTTGGGTTTATCCATGTATTTTAAAGAGTTGGATACGACGTTGTTGATCACCCGCCGGAGCTGCTCAGGGTCCACAATCACCTTGGAATCCTCCTCCAGACAGCAGTTGTATTCAAATTCTACGTTTTTCGCTTCCAGCTCCAGATACAGGTCCTCCGCACAGTCGAGGAAATAGTTCTTTGCGGATATTGTGGTAAAATTGTAGGGTATCCGGTTCGTATCGATCTTGGAGTACAGCGTCAGCTCGTTGATCAGCAGATCCATCTCGTTCGCCTTATTGTATATCGTTTTGATATACTTGTCCATCTTTTCGGGCGTATCCGCCACGCCGTCCATAATCCCTTCCACATATCCCTTGATTGCCGTAATGGGTGTCTTGAGGTCATGGGAAATATTGCTGATCAGCTCTTTGTTTTCCCGGTCAAATTCCACCTTTTCCTCGGCATTGGCCTTCAGCCGCAGGCGCATCTCCTCAAAGTCCCGGCAGAGCTCGCCAAATTCGTCATCCGCCTCCGCCGAGATCTCAAAATCAAGATTGCCGTCCTTGATATTCTGCGCGGCCTCCTGCAGCTTGGCCAAAGGCACTGAGACAGTTCGGTAGACCCAGTACACCAGAAGCGCCGCCGTAAAAAATACGATGATCAAAAACATCTGCTGCAGCTCCCCGATCTCTCTGGGCTCAAACACCCGCCGCGCAACAATGAGAAAGACCGTAGGCAGGATCATCATCGCCATAAATGCAATTATCAGCTTTGTTTTCAGCTTCATCACCTTTGCCGCTCCTTTCCGGGTATCCTCTGTATTCCCTACCCATTACAGTAACACAAAACGGGCCGTCACCGCAAGGTTTTCAGCCCGTTATTTATCAAAACTTAATATGAAGTTCCAAATTGTTTATACTCTACAGATAAGCTTTCAGCGCATCCACCTTATCCAGTCTTTCCCAAGTCAGATCCAGGTCGTTTCTTCCGAAATGTCCGTAAGCGGCTGTCTGCTTGTAGATCGGCCGGCGCAGGTCCAGCATCTTGATGATGCCTGCCGGACGGAAGTCGAAGTTCTCACGCACGATCTCTACCAGACGTTCGTTGGACACATGGCCTGTTCCGAAGGTATCTACCATAATGGAGGTAGGCTGTGCCACGCCGATGGCATAGGAAAGCTGAATCTCGCATTTCTTAGCCAGCCCTGCGGCAACAATGTTCTTAGCCGCATAGCGCGCCGCGTAAGCCGCGGAACGGTCTACCTTGGTGCAGTCTTTTCCGGAAAATGCGCCGCCGCCGTGGCGTGCCATTCCGCCGTAAGTATCTACGATGATCTTTCTTCCGGTCAGCCCGCTGTCGCCGTGAGGTCCGCCGATGACAAAGCGTCCGGTCGGATTAACGAAGAACTTGGTCTTCTCATCCACCATCTCCGCAGGAATAATCGCGTCAAATACATGCTTCTTGATGTCCGCGAAGATCTGCTCCTGGGTCACATCCGAGTCGTGCTGTGTGGAAAGCACCACTGCGTCCAGACGTCTCGGAACTCCTGCGTCGTCATACTCTACCGTCACCTGGGTCTTTCCGTCCGGACGAAGGTAAGTCAGCGTGCCGTCTTTTCTCACTTTCGTAAGCTGCAGTGCCAGCTTATGCGCCATCGCGATGGGATACGGCATATACTCCTCTGTCTCGTCCGACGCATAGCCGAACATCATTCCCTGGTCTCCGGCTCCGATGGCGTCAATATCTTCCTCTGCCGGCGCTGCTGCCTTTGCTTCGAGCGCCTTATCCACGCCGAGAGCAATATCTGCGGACTGCTCGTCGATCACCGTAACCACGCCGCAGGTATCCGCGTCAAATCCGTAATCCGCGCTGGTATATCCGATGTCGCGGATCGTATTGCGCACGATCTTCTGCATATCTACATAGGCATTGGTGGAGATCTCTCCCATAACCATCACCACACCGGTCGTAGTGCATGTCTCGCAGGCAACGCGGCTCATGGGATCCTGCTCCATAAGCGCATCCAGGATGGCATCGGAAATCTGGTCGCACATCTTATCCGGATGTCCCTCTGTAACTGATTCTGATGTAAATAAGTGTCTTTCCATATCGATCCTCTCCTTTTCGGTACTTTCTCTCTTTTGTAGCCTAAGATTCTTATATAGAATAAAAAAACAGCCTACAAAAAGCGGACTGTTTTAGGGTCTAAACAATCCTCTTATTGTTCGATTGCTCGCTCAGGTTGGCACCTTCCGTTTTCACAGGGTTGCCGCAGCTTCACAGATCCTTTGTATCTCCACTGCTCTGAATAAGAGAAAGTCTATTTGTATAAAATTGTATTGTTCCTGTTCCGGAGGCAATCTTACGCCCCCCTGGAACCTAATAAAGACTTTACACCGTATCGCTGTAAATGTCAAGATACAGATGCATAGAAATCACAGAAAATCACTTTGTAAATTCTGGAATACAGAAAACCTGCCGCCGGCATCTTTTCTGCATACCATGGTATCCGAAGCCGGCCTTCACTGCCGGGCGGTTCAGCTCACTTTTAAAACAAACTTCTGGATCTCCTTTTCGCTGGATGCCTTTTCGATGATGCCGCCGATGCCCTGCAGCTTTTCCTCGAAACGCTCGTAACCTCTCTGGATATACTTGATATCATCCACGATGGTCACGCCGTCCGTCGCAAGCCCCGCAATGCAGAGCGCCGCGCCTGCACGCAGATCCGGCGCGCTGATTCTTGTACCGGAAAACTTCTCCACGCCCTCAATGGTGGCGGAATTGCCTTCCACCTTGATGACTGCGCCCATCCTGGCCAGTTCATCCAGATATTTGAACCGGTTTTCAAAAATACTCTCGGTAATCGTACTTGTGCCGTTTGCCAGCGCCAGGACTACGCCGATCTGTGGCTGCATATCCGTCGGATATCCCGGATAGGGCAGCGTCTTGACCTGTGTACTGCGAAGCCTTCCCTTTGCCACCACCCGGACGGCATCGTCAAACTCCTCGATCTCGCAGCCAATGTCTTTCAGCTTGGAAATGGTGGCGTCCAGATGCTTGGGAATGACATTGAGCACCGTCACGTCTCCCTTTGTGGCTGCCGCCGCGAACATGAAGGTTCCCGCCTCAATCTGATCCGGAATGATGGAGTATTCGGACTTGTGCAGAGACTCCACGCCGCGGATCTTGATCACGTCTGTTCCCGCTCCGCGGATGTTGGCCCCCATGCTGTTGAGGAAGTTGGCCACGTCTACGACATGGGGCTCTTTTGCCACGTTCTCCATGATCGTAAGCCCGTCAGCCATTGCCGCCGCCATCATCACGTTGATGGTGGCTCCTACGCTGACCACGTCAAAATACAGATGGGTTCCCCGCATATGCTCGGACTCGGCCACGATCTTGCCGTGCTCGATATCCACGTCCGCGCCCAATGCGCGAAATCCCTTCAGATGCTGGTCGATCGGTCTGCTTCCGATATTGCATCCCCCCGGAAGCGCTACCTCCGCCTTGCTGTACTTTCCAAGCAGGGCGCCAAGCAGATAATAAGATGCCCTGATCTTCTTTATATAATCATACTCAATGTTAAAGTCAGTAATCGTACCCCCGTTGATCTTCACTCTATGCCGGTCAAGCCTCTGCACCGTTGCCCCGATGCCTGAGATCGCTTCCAGCATTACGTTAATATCATTGACATCCGGAAGGTTGTCAATCAATACCGTCTCATCTGTCATAATCGCAGCCGCCAGAATTGCCAGCGCCGCATTCTTTGCTCCGCTGATCTCTACTTCCCCTACCAGCGGGTTCCCACCCTTAATTACATACTGCTCCATTACTGCACCTCGATTATCCGATATTGTTACAATCAATGATTTTCAAAATCTAATATAGTATACCACAAAAATCCAATTTGTAAAATCTTTTTTCTCAGATGCAACATTATAATTATATTTTTGTTAAATTTTTATTACAGAAAGTACTTTACTTATTGTTTCCTCAACAGAAAGCTGATCCTCATCGATCGTAATATCCGCATATTTTTCGAATAATTTTACCCGTTCTTCATAAAGTTCCTGAAAACTCTGGCCTTCCCTCAGTACCACGCCCCGCTGCCGGGGATTGCGGATTCTCCGCCGGATCGTATCATAGGATACCCTCAGATAAATGACGGTTCCAATCTCTTTGAAATGGCGCATCGCCTCATCGCTGTAAACCACGCTTCCTCCCGGGGCAATGACAGAATTTTCCACATGGAGTTCCCGGTTCACCCGGTTCTCGATGGCCAGAAATCCATCCTCGCCGGCCTCCTCAATGATCTCATGAAGAAGCCTGCCCTCCTGCTCCTGGATCAGAAGATCCGTATCTACAAAACGCATACCCAGCCGTTTCGCGGCTACGACGCCAATGGTACTTTTGCCAACGGCAGGCATGCCGATAAATATAATATTGTTCTTTTTCATAAATGAATTCATCCTAATAAAATTTCTGCCGCATCCTCCGGTTCTCGCTCCGTCTCTTGTACAGCTCCTGGTACAGCATTACGTCGATCAGGTCCCGCAGCCAGTCCCGGCGGCAGAACCGCTGAATCTGCTGTCCCTCCACGCCCTTGGGCCCGCCCTCTTCGTCATGCTCGTCAAAGGGGCGTTCCTCTGCCTTCACCCGGTCATAGATCCGTCCGCTCATCAGGCGAAGCTGCAGACGGTCCGGATATTCGTCGTAAATCATGCTGTTTGGGCCCTCGCACCGGTCGCATTCTTCCTCCACATAGGGCAGGACCCGCTTTGCCGTATCCGGGTAGAGGCTGCGCATATACTCGTAATCTCTTCGGTCAAGCCGCTCATCATCATAGATGAAGGGCATCGGGTACACCATATAATAGGGCAGTTTTGTTTCCATACTTCCACTTCCATTTCAGACATTATATCTTTATTGTATGCAGAAGCGGCTCATTTTGGTACACTGCCCTGCCCCTTTCAGCCCCGGCCGGCCATCTATTCGCCGCAAGTCACGCCTGGTCAGGGTGTGACTTGCAGCATCTTTTCAAATGCCTGCCTGTACGGCGGGCGGGCAATCCCTTTTTCCGTGATGATGGCCGTGATCAGGTCGTGGTCTGTCACGTCAAAACAGGGATTATACACCTTCACGGATTCCGGCGCCATGCGGGCCTGATACCACATTTCCGTGATCTCTTCAGGGGCACGCTCTTCAATGGGGATCTCCTCGCCTGTCTCCAGAGTCATGTCGATGGTGGAGGTCGGCGCGCATACATACAGCGGAACGCCGTACTGCTTCGCCACACAGGCCACAACGGAGGTTCCGATCTTATTGGCCGTATCCCCGTTGGCCGCCACCCGGTCGCACCCTACAAATACCGCCTGGACAAGTCCCTTTTTCATAACGGATGCGGACATATTGTCGCAGATCAGCGTCACGTCCATTCCGGCCGCATGCAGCTCCGCCGCCGTCAGACGCGCGCCCTGGAGCAACGGACGTGTCTCATCTGCGAAGATATGGAAATCATATCCCCGTTCCTTCCCCAGATACATGGGTGCCGTAGCCGTCCCGTACTTCACCGTGGCAAGCTGTCCCGCATTGCAGTGGGTCAGCAGGCCGTCCCCGGGCTTTACCAGCTCCAGGGCATACTCTCCGATCTTCCGGCAGACTTCAATGTCCTCATCGTGGATGCGGACGGCTTCTTTTTGCAGAAGCGACCGGATCTTCGCCACACTTTCTGTCAAATGCGTCCGAACCACGTTTTCCATCCGGTCCAGCGCCCAGAACAGGTTGACCGCCGTCGGGCGGGAGGTTGCGAGATACTTTTTAGCCTGCTGAAATTCCCTGTAAAAGACCTGGGTATCCTCCGTATGGATCTTCTCTGCCGCAAGGTAGATTCCGGCCGCGGCCGCCACGCCGATGGCGGGAGCCCCTCTGACCTTCAAAAGGCGGATCGCCTCCCAGATATCCTTGATATCCGTCAGAGACAGCATCTCGATCTTTCCCGGAAGCTGCGTCTGGTCTATGATCACCAGCGCGTGATGCTCCAGATCCAGCGAGACTGTCTCGTAATCCAAAATACTTTTTTCTCTTTTTTCCATTCTTATAACCTTTTCTCTTATATCCTTTTCCGTTTCGGATATCCACCTGGATGCCGTATATGTCCCGCGGATTCCTACTGACTCTTTAGCTGTTTTTCTCCTCAATATCCATGATCATGTTCACCCGGTTGACGTGCCGCTCCACTCCTGAAAATTCTGTACTCATCCAGACGTCCACCATCATCTTCGCCAGCTCTGCCCCCACAACCCTGGCGCCAAATGCCAGAATGTTGCAGTCGTTGTGTTCCCTGGACATCTTAGCTGTAAAGGGCTCGCTGCATACCGCCGCCCGGATGCCTTTTACCTTGTTCGCCGCAAGTGAGATCCCCAGGCCGGTTCCGCAGATCAGAATCCCCCGGTCCACCTCTCCCTTCGCAACTGCGTTTGCCACGATCTCCCCATAAATCGGATAGTCGCAGCTCTCCTCGGAATTGGTTCCATAATCAATGACCTCATGTCCCTTCTGGCTCAAAAATTCTATGATCTCTGCCTTCAGTTCCAATGCCGAATGGTCATTCCCGATTCCTACTATCATACATTCTCCTCCTTATCATTGCACCCAGCCCGCACGGCAGATTGAATGCTTCCTTGCCCGCCCCGCAGGGACATATATTCTGCGGTGCCCTGCGGTATACTTCCGCAGTCTGCGGAACATATTATTTATTGTATCAGATTTCCCGGCCGCTTACAATGGATAAATATAAGAGCCGCCTTTCATTGCAGTCTTCTTTTGTTTGTGATACTATATTTTCAGCCGCAGGCTATGTAAGGCGCCGGAAAGATTTGAAGTCCGGACGCCTCCGCTGTTTCAAACCGGCACAAAGAATAATTTGACAGGAATGGAGAATGATCATGCACACATTAGCGATTGAGATTTCGCAGCTTTTCGAATTTTTAAAAAGCGGCACCTCTGCTTTTCACGTCACCGCTCACAGTAAAAAAGTGCTTACGGAGGCGGGCTTTACAGAGTTAAAGCTAAAAGAGCACTGGCCGCTGGAACGGGGCGGGCGTTATTTCTGCTGCCCCTTCGATACCACGCTTTACGCATTTACCATCGGCCGGGACTGGGATCTGTCCCGCGGTATCCACATCGGAGGAGCGCACACGGACTTTCCGGCCATCAAGGTAAAGCCGAAGCCGGAAATATTTACACAGGGATATATGCAGTTGAACACAGAGCTCTACGGCGGACCCATCTTAAGCACCTTTTTCGACAGATCCCTCTCCCTGGCGGGAAAGGTGGTCACACGTGGTCCCTCTTACGACCGCCCCGTCAGCCACCTGATCGACTTTCAGCGCCCCGTGGCCTGTCTGCCGAACCTGGCCATCCATATGAACCGTACCGCCAACGAGAAGGGCACTCCTGTGGATAACCAGAAGCATCTGCTCCCGATCCTCGGAACCCTGAACGATATGCTGAACAAGGATTCAACCCTGGTGAAGCTGCTGGCAGAAGAGTTGGATGTGAATCCATCCGAGATTCTGGACTACGACCTGTGCCTGTATAATCTGGAGCAGCCGGAGCTGGCAGGCATCACGGAGGAATTTCTCTGCGCTCCCAGGCTTGATGATATCACTTCGGTCTGCGCACTGGTGCACGCTCTGGCAGAAAGCCAAAATCCAGACCGCGTCAATCTGGTCTGTCTTTTTGATCATGAGGAGATCGGCAGTCTCAGCAAGCAGGGCGCAGATTCTTTCCTTCCCAACGTGATCATCGGAAAAATCTGGCAGGCTTTTGGAAAAAGTATGATCGACTGTATGGCTGACCTGTCGGACGGCCTGATGCTCTCCGCAGACGTGGCCCATGCCTATCATCCCAACTATCCGGCAGTACAGGATGTTACCAATTATCCGGTCATCAATCAGGGCTTTGTGTTCAAGTCCGCCAGCAACCAGTCCTATGCCTGGGACTGTGAGGCTCTCGCATCCATGATTGCCCTGTGCGAGGACAGGCAGATCCCTTACCAGCGTTTTGCCAAACATTCCAACACAAAAGGGGGCGGGACGATTGCCTCGATCCTCTCCTCCCACCTGCCTGTTCGTACGATCGATACCGGAGCCGGCATTTTGGCCATGCATTCCAGCCGGGAGATGATGGGCGTTAAAGACCAGATCGCGCTGAGCCGGTTCGCGAAGGCATTCTTCGAGTAGACTGAGCGAAGAATACCCTGGATCATATTGACTGTACCCGATTATAGGAATACTTTTTCTCACAAGAAGGGGCTTTCTGAATTATCAGAAAGCCCCTTAAAATCACTTTTTACTGATTTTTTATATAACACAAAAATCCCCTCATAAACAATAATGAATTCATGCATAATTTTTTATTACTGTCGCCAATTTTGCCAATGTTTTAGCTTGACTTTTTGATAATTGAATTTCTGTTTCTGATTTTTGAAGTAACGCATGATATTCATTTTCCCCATTTATCGGATCAGGAACAACACAAGCCTCAACTGAATCACACTGCGAATCGGTTAGTTGAATAATTGCTTTTAATTCCTCCCCTCGTTCTCTAATTTCTACGTCAGATAATCCATTAGTATACAAAGAATGCAAACGTTCTTCATCTGCTATTATACTACATATTTCTCTGCTACCATCTCTATCAACCGATACACCTTTACTGTCTTTAAATAGTGCCGATGATGGTCTGCCCTCTTTCATAAAAATTGGCTTACTTTTTACTCTACGGTATATTGCGCCCCAGTCTCTTTCAAGCATAAAAATCCACCACCATTTGCTTCATTCTATCAGTTGCAGAAATACCATGCAAATTAAATTCTTGCTCTCCACCAGATGTATCTAAGAAACATTCAATTCTATCTTCATAAATTTCAAATTCCAAATAGTCTCCATTTTCCTTTTCATATTCGAATTGAATTGAACCACATGCGGTAGGGCAAATAAACGGTTCAGAAGCCAACTGCATTACAATCCCTCTACACTTCTCAATCAACTTTGAAGAAAAGGCACTTGCACCGTTATCATTCCAATTATCCTTCAGTTTTTCTATTTCACTCAGTGTCGCATTTGCTTTCACATAATTTTTTTCTAATGAATTAATTTTCGTATATGCCATCGAATATATCTTTTCCAATTGCTCATATTTTTCACTATTATATCCTACAGCACTACTCTTTATTCCTGATTTAAATTCGAATATATTTTCTAGTCTTTCAAAAAGACCATTCATTGCATAAGAGACAATGCTGCTTACCTTATTTGCCCCTACAGTTGGCTGTCTTAACACCGCATTATTTGAATTATAATACATTCAGCATCTTTCCCTTCAACTTTTCTGCACACCTGCTTATTGCTTCCTTACCTAATACTCCTTGCTCGCTCAATTTGCTATCCGGCAAACTGTTTATATCAAATATAATCTTATTCTCATTCTTTGATTCATTAATAATGATATAAGTCCAAACATTATATAAATCAATATTTTCCAACCATGACATATTAACTTCACTAGCACCATTGAACTTATCTATCTTTACATACTCATTTAGTAGATTATGTAGATTATCAAAAGACATTAATTCCGAAACTAATCCGACCCTATCAATAATAACATCACATTCATCAAATGCATTAGTGATTTTATCATTAAACCTAACTAATAATTGTTCCCAATTAAATCTCGATGGAATATTAAAAGAAAAATCTAATCTTAACTTATTAAATGTCAACGATGTATTAACATCATTCCAAACACAACGCGGAACATCGTCAGGTGCATCGTCAGGAATAGGTATTGATTGTGGTTCTGTTTTAAAAACATCTTTCAGCTGATTATACAAGCTACTAATAAGTCCAAATGCTCTAATTTCACTTTTCTCCCTAAAAAAATAAGCCATCTGAACTTTGTAAATATTTACATTTGGGCTTTTCATTTTCTATTCCTTCCTTCTGTATGTTAATATCTAAATTATATCAAATTGGTGGATTTCTTCAATACTTATTTCTAATTTCACAAATTTTAAATTTTTCTTAGCACCGTTTTGGCACCAATCTTCCGCTCTTTTACTATTACAAAATTTCAAAAGGGGCTCCCCGATTTCTCAGAAAGCCCCTTGAAATATCACTTTTTACTGATTACTCAATAATCTTAGCTACTGTACCAGATCCTACTGTACGTCCGCCTTCACGGATAGCGAAACGAAGACCTTCCTCCATAGCTACCGGATGGATCAGCTCTACTGTCATCTCTACGTTATCTCCAGGCATACACATCTCTACGCCCTCCGGCAGATCGCAGACACCTGTAACGTCTGTTGTTCTGAAATAGAACTGCGGTCTGTAGTTGTTGAAGAACGGTGTATGACGTCCACCTTCATCCTTTGTCAGTACGTAAACCTGGCAGGTAAACTTTGTGTGGCACTTTACTGTACCTGGTTTGATCAGAACCTGACCTCTTTCGATCTCTGTTCTCTGTACGCCACGGAGCAATGCGCCGATGTTATCACCTGCGCGAGCCTCGTCAAGCAGCTTACGGAACATCTCGATACCAGTTACAACAGTCTTACGGATATCCTCATGAATACCGATGATCTCTACTTCGTCAGATACGTGAAGTGTTCCACGCTCTACACGGCCTGTAGCAACAGTTCCACGTCCTGTGATGGAGAATACGTCCTCTACAGGCATCAGGAACGGCTTATCTGTATCACGCTCCGGTGTCGGGATCCACTCGTCAACAGCCTTCATAAGCTCCATAACCTTGTCGCCCCATTCGCTGTCCGGATCTTCCAGAGCCTTCAGAGCAGAACCCTGGATAACAGGAGTGTCATCTCCCGGGAACTCATACTCGTCAAGCAGCTCACGGATCTCCATCTCAACCAGTTCAAGCAGCTCTTCGTCGTCAACCATATCACACTTGTTCATGAATACTACGATATACGGAACGTTAACCTGGCGGGAAAGCAGGATATGCTCTCTTGTCTGAGCCATAACTCCGTCTGTAGCAGCTACAACCAGGATCGCGCCGTCCATCTGAGCAGCACCGGTGATCATGTTCTTAACGTAGTCAGCATGTCCCGGGCAGTCAACGTGCGCATAGTGACGGTTGTCTGTCTCATACTCAACGTGAGCGGTAGAGATTGTGATTCCACGCTCTCTCTCTTCCGGAGCCTTATCGATGTTGTCGAAAGCCACCTCTGCGTTACCTTCTACTCTCTTAGCAAGAACCTTTGTGATCGCTGCTGTCAGAGTTGTCTTACCATGGTCAACGTGGCCGATGGTACCAATATTAGCATGTGGTTTTGTTCTTTCAAATTTAGCTTTAGCCATTTTGAATGTCCTCCTTAATAATAGCACCTGTCTATCAGGCATTTTTAGATTGTTTCGGTTTTTTTACTCGGCTATCCTTGATTATATTTCAAACTCATAGGTTTTTCAAGCCTTTTTCAAAAATATTTAATCGTTTTTGTTCGATAATACCTTTTCTGTGACTGACTTCGGAACCGGTTCGTAGCTTTCGAAGAACATGGAGTAGTTTCCACGTCCCTGTGTTCTCGAACGCAGGTCTGTCGCATATCCGAACATCTCCGACAACGGTACGTATGCGCGTACGATCTTGCCGCCGCCCAGGTCATCCATACCTTCGATCCGTCCCCGGCGAGAGTTGATATCTCCGATGATATCTCCCATATATTCTTCCGGCATGGTCACTTCCACCTTCATGATGGGCTCTAACAGGATCGGAGCGCCCTTCTTCATCGCATCCTTGAACGCAAGAGAGCCTGCGATGTGGAATGCCATCTCACTGGAATCGACTTCATGGTAGGAACCGTCGTATACATTCGCATAGATGCCGACTACCGGGAATCCGCCCAGAATACCGGACTTCATCGCTTCCTCGATACCTTCGCCTACCGCCGGGATGTATTCCTTCGGAATCGCGCCGCCGACTACGGAAGACTCGAACTTGTAGATCTCCTCTCCGTTGACGTCCATTGGTTCAAATTTCACCTTACAATGTCCGTACTGTCCACGACCACCGGACTGTTTTGCGTACTTGCTGTCCACTTCCACAGGCTTGGTGATGGATTCCTTGTAAGCAACCTGAGGCGCGCCTACATTGGCCTCTACCTTGAACTCACGCAGCAGTCTGTCTACGATAATCTCCAGATGAAGCTCTCCCATACCTGCAATGATGGTCTGTCCTGTGTCCGGATTGGTGTGTGCGCGGAATGTCGGATCCTCCTCCGCAAGCTTTGCAAGGGATTCTCCCAGTTTGCCCTGAGAAGCCTTGGTCTTCGGCTCGATGGCGAGCTCAATAACCGGCTCCGGAAATTCCATGGACTCCAGGATCACCGGATGCTGGTCGTCACAGATGGTATCACCTGTAGTTGTCAGCTTGAATCCGATGGCTGCCGCGATATCTCCGGAGTACACCTTGTCCAGTTCCTGTCTCTTGTTGGCGTGCATCTGCAGGATACGGCCAACACGTTCCTTCTTGCCCTTCGTCGCGTTCAGTACGTAAGAACCGGAGTTCACGGTACCGGAATACACACGGAAATAAGCTAACTTTCCTACGAACGGGTCTGTCATAATCTTGAATGCCAGTGCGGAAAACGGCTCTTCGTCAGAGGAATGTCTTACGACTTCATTTCCGTCCGGGTCTACGCCCTGAATCGGCGGAATATCTGTCGGCGCCGGCATATATTCAAGAATCGCGTCCAGGAGCTTCTGGACACCTTTATTTCTATAAGCGGTACCGCAGCAAACCGGTACTGCAGTACACTCGCATGTTGCCTTGCGAAGCACTCTCTTCATATCCTCAACGGACGGCTCATTACCTTCCAGGTATTCCATCATGAGGTCGTCGTCCAAATCACAGATCTTCTCTACTAATTCTGAACGGTACAGTTCTGCTTCGTCTTTCATTTCTTCCGGAATCTCTGTAATGGAAATGTCATCGCCCTTTTCATCGTTGTAGATGTAGGCTTCCATCTCCATCAGGTCAATGATTCCCTTAAAATCATCTTCTTTGCCGATAGGCAGCTGAAGACAGATTGCATTCTTGCCGAGTCTGGTTTTGATCTGTTCTACTGCATTGTAGAAGTCTGCTCCAAGAATATCCATCTTGTTGATGAATGCCATTCTTGGTACATTATACGTGTCAGCCTGACGCCATACGTTTTCTGACTGCGGCTCAACACCGCCCTTTGCGCAGAATACGCCGACAGCCCCGTCCAGAACACGAAGTGAACGTTCTACCTCTACGGTAAAGTCAACGTGTCCCGGCGTATCAATGATATTGATACGATGCTCCAGAGCGCCTTCCTTCGGCTTTGTATGATCCTCCAAAGTCCAGTGACAGGTTGTGGCAGCAGAAGTAATCGTGATACCCCTCTCCTGTTCCTGCTCCATCCAGTCCATGGTCGCAGTTCCTTCGTGAGTATCGCCGATTTTATAGTTCACACCGGTATAGTAAAGAATACGTTCTGTCAGTGTTGTCTTACCCGCATCAATGTGAGCCATGATACCGATGTTCCTGGTTCTCTCTAATGGGTATTCTCTTCCAGCCAAAATCTTCTCCTCCTATATTTATGCAACTTTAAAATCTGTAATGTGCAAACGCCTTGTTTGCCTCTGCCATCTTATGCATATCTTCTTTTCTTTTTACAGATGCGCCTGTGTTGTTGGACGCATCCAGAATCTCGTTCGCAAGCCTTTCTTCCATGGTCTTCTCACCTCTCTTGCGTGAGAACATGGTCAGCCAGCGAAGAGCAAGCGCCTGCCTTCTGTCCGCCCGAACTTCGATCGGTACCTGGTATGTCGCACCGCCGATACGTCTTGCTTTTACTTCCAGTACAGGCATGATGTTGTTCATTGCTTCCTCGAACACATCGATAGCCGGCTTGTCAGCCTTAGCCTCAACTCTTTCAAATGCTCCGTATACAATCTTCTGAGCTACACCCTTCTTACCATCCAGCATGATGTTGTTGATAAGCTTGGTAACAACCTTATTGTTGTATATTGGGTCCGCTAATACATCTCTTTTTTGAGTATGTCCTTTACGTGGCACGGTCCTTCCCTCCTTAATCATTATTTTCCGGACAACCGGAGATTAAATCATCGGTACTCACATGTGTCTCTCTATGGAAATCGCATAGCATGTGCTCGTGGCTTAAGGAACCAATCTATGCCCGGGAATGCCGGGCTGTTTAATCCGCAACCTACGATTAGTCATAGTTCTGTTTGTGATACGATTTAACTTTGTAGTTTTTGGGTTGTTCTTCACTGCTTCGCATCGAAGAACAAAAGTTCTCACTAAGTTCATAACACATTTCATGCGTTATTCACTAAGTGATCACTTTTTTGCGTCTTTTGGTCTCTTTGCGCCGTACTTGGAACGTGCCTGTCTTCTCTTGGCAACTCCCGCGGTATCAAGCGTACCTCTGATGATGTGGTATCTTGTACCAGGCAGGTCCTTTACTCTTCCTCCGCGGATCATAACTACGCTATGCTCCTGCAGGTTGTGTCCTTCACCCGGAATGTAGCTTGTTACTTCGATTCCATTAGACAGACGTACTCTGGCGATCTTCCTCAGAGCAGAATTCGGCTTCTTCGGTGTCGCTGTCTTAACTGCTGTACACACACCTCTCTTCTGCGGTGCAGATGCGTCTGTCGCGCGCTTCTTCAGAGAATTGTATCCCTTCTGAAGTGCAGGTGCTGTAGATTTCTTCTCAGAAGTCTGACGTCCTTTTCTAACTAACTGGTTAAATGTTGGCATTTTTTCACCTCCTATGATTCTTTCGTTTTCCCCGCGCTGATATGGACTTTTGCAGCAGGCGGGAATGGTTGCAGATAATTTTCATTATCTATGGTAAATCCGTACACAAAAATGAATGCATCTTCATGCACGCTAGACTAGTTTATTACGTTTTTTTCAGAAAGTCAAGGACTTTTGGATAAAAATGTGGTATTCGTGGTTACTGCGAATAGGCTCTTCAAGATTTCCATTGATTTATTTCTTACAAAGTCCGGATTTTCTTTCAAAATAACGGTATGACAGGGCTGACACAGCAATCAAAACCAAAAAGTAAAGTATAAAATTCCAGCTTGAATCCATATAAAAAGGCAGAAACTTTTTTTCGATCATAACATAAGTCCTGACAACCGGAATATGCCACAGATAGATTGAAAAGCTGCATTTTCCAATTGCCTGTAAAAGCGGGAACGCCAGCGCCTTTACTATAAATCTTCCATACACCGCTATAAAAATCATATTTGCGCACAGACATGAAACAATCCAGTTCAGATTTACAGGGATTGCTTCCAGGCCAAACAGAAATACGGAGAACATAATTACGCAAAAAATCAGCAAATTTACAGCAGCCGAAATTTCTTTTTTTACTGGGCTGCTCATTATGACTTCCGCAAGGAGCACCCCGAGAAAGAAGTTCATGTATCCTTCGCCGCAGGTACGGTAATTGAAAGGCAGATCCCAGTCCTTTGTCACTAAAAGCATCCCCCATAATAAAAGAAACGCACACATCGGGAAATACAGTTTTGGAAAGCGGGATGAAGCCTTCGCTGCAGCGTAATACAAAATATATAGCAGAATCAGTACACATAAAAACCATGTTGGGAAATTATACGGCATTTCCCTGCCGTCAAACCAACCGTTGGCAACCATCAAAAAAGTAACAATCAGTTTTTTGGCAGCCGGTTTTGTTCCGCTTAAAATCAGAAGGAGCACAGCGAAAAGATTTGTCAAAAAATACAAGGGATATATTTTCCGAATGCGCTTCTCCATAAATGCGCGAAAAGTGCTTTCCTGCTGTATGATTTTATTTTTATAATGGTATGCGGTAAGCAATCCGCTCAGCATAAAAAACATGCTGTTTCCAAAGTATCCGCCATATTTGTACACCGGGTCCAGCCATTTTATCCCACCCCACCTCAACGGCTCATTGACATGATATATGACGATTCCAATGCAAAAAATTGCTCTCAATCCATCCAGTCCGGCAAACCGCTTTTTATGCTCCATCTGCATTCATCTCCTGTAAGCCCAAAATGCCGCAGAAAACCTTCCGGTCAACTGTCAGAATTTCAAACACATTTTCATATAATACGCATCTGTTCCTGACAGGTGGCCGCTTCTGCCGCTTTCATTGTAGGATACCTTTCCGCGCCTGTCAAGCGTACCTCCATCTGACACAGCAACAGGCCATGAACAATCATCAAACCATGGTTACAGGTCACACCTTGACCAGGCGTGCCCTGTAACTCAGGCCGTCATTTTAAATTGCCTGCGGCAATGGACGGCCTGAATCCCAGCTTTTATGTGCATCCTCCTGACCAATCAGCGTAGTGATTGGTCAGTGTATGACATGTAACAAACCATGTCACTTTTATGAAAAAAACTGATAGATGTCTGGTCATCAATATTAAAGTATGATAAACTTATTAATAAACCCAATAATTATTACGTGCGGAAAACAGATTTGGAAAGGAGACAAAAGATGAACTTTTTAGAAGAGAGGATTTTAAGCGACGGCATTGTAAAAGAGGGAAATGTCTTGAAGGTAGACAGCTTTCTGAATCATCAGATGGATATCGGACTGTTCGATCAGATGGGGGCGGAATTTAAAAGGCGTTTTGCGGACACGCCTGTCACAAAGATTCTGACCATCGAGGCTTCCGGCATCGGAATCGCCTGTCTGGCCGCGCGGCATTTCCAGGTTCCGGTCATATTCGCGAAAAAGTCAAAGAGCATCAATCTGGAAGGCGATATGTATGTGGCAGAGGTGGAATCCTTTACCCATAAATGCAAAAACAACGTGATCGTAGCGCAGAAATTTTTAAATCCGCAGGACCATATCCTGATTATTGATGATTTTCTGGCAAACGGATGCGCGCTGCAGGGTCTGATCCAGATCGTCCAGATGGCAGGGGCTGCGGTATCCGGAATCGGCATCGCTGTCGAAAAGGGCTTCCAGCCGGGCGGACAGATCATACGGAATCTTGGCTTCCAGCTGGAATCTCTGGCTATCGTGGAAAGCATGGATGCAGAGACCGGTGTCATCACCTTCCGGGAACAGGCATAGACACTGCGCCGTCCCTGGCCGGATAGCGCCTACAATGCCGGATGCCGCGGCTTTGGAACATTAAAATACGACTTATGACAGTTCAGAAACGAAACTCATCAGGCATACATAGTATTTAACAGAAGCGAGGCGAATGTATATGGAAAAAAATAAAGAAATGATCCAGAAGCTGAAAGATGTAAAAAGTATCATGGTTTCCAGGGAACTGCGCGGCGACGATTGGGATGAAATGCAGGCGGCTGTCTCAAAGCTGGAGGAAGTTGTTTCTTATATTAATGACTGCAGCGGAAAAGGAATCGAATTTTAGGGAACTGCCCAGGCAGTTCCTTTTTTTAATTTTATTCTCTTGACAAACGCAGACTATTGGTGCAGTCTATAAGCAGACTATTGCAATAGTATGAAAGCAGGTGGACAAAGGCGCCGTCAGACGAACAGATCCCGGATTTCTCTGCACCGCATTGATCGGGCAGGAAAGCGCAAGGCAGTCTGCACTGACGGAATTTTTGGATAAGTTTTACCAAGGCTCTGTGGGACTTTTGTTTGCCTCCCTTTTGGCCCAGGAGAACTTATCGCCGGAGGAAACTGCTTTTCCGCTTTTTTTCGCCCCGCCTCCCGGAATGGCTCTGGATGCTGGTCGGCATACGGCTCCTTCTTCCTCAGGGCATCGGCATTCCCATCCTGTCTGTCCGGCATTTATATGCCCCATATCCATGTGATCCTTTCGCCGCCCCTCTGTCAGGCGGGGCTGTATGGGTACGCTGGGGCGGAGCCGGCGCCGTGCTTTTGATCCTTCTGGCAAATGCCCTCTGCTTTTACGGCAGGATGAGGCAAAAAGAGGATCTGCAAAATGATGCCGTCAGCGGTTGGATACAGGCGCATTCCCGGGGGCCGCGTTTCCGCGTCTATACCTCGGCGATGGCCGCCTCACCGATGGTATATGGACTGTTCTCTCCGAAAATCGTCCTGCCTGCGCAGCAGTACAGCGAAACGCAGTACCGATATATTCTGCTGCACGAGTGGATGCATATCCGACGGAAGGATCTGTGGAAAAAAGCATTGATGCTGGCGGTTGCAGTGCTGCACTGGTACAATCCGGCATGCTGGCTGATGCTGCTGCTTTTCAATCAGGATATCGAGCTAGCCTGCGATGCGGACGTGCTCCGCGCATCGGGGAAGGCGGAACATGCCGGATATGCGCATGTTCTGCTGGACTGCTATTGCCGCATGAACCCGTCTGCCGTTTTGGAAACCGGCTTTTTAAGCGGAATGCTTCAGGAAAGGATTGGTGCAATTATGAATCAGAAAAAAATATCTATAAAAGCAAAATGCGGTGTTGTTTTTCTTTTCGCGGCGCTGTTTCTCGCGTCGTTCTGAAAAGTCTCTGTCCAGACAGAAGTATCGGAAAGCATACCGATATTGATAGGAAAAACAGCTCCGGAGGCGGAGGAGATCCTGCTGGAGGAAGGGTATGCCTGGAAAGTCGAAAAAGCCAGATATATGATTCATTAGTCCGGAACCGGCTGAAAGGCAGACTGTCAATCTTGCCGGTCTGCTTTCAGCCGCAAAGAACTGCAGGCATACGTCATTTTAAGTTATTTTGGATTTCCTATAGAGATATTCCGCAAACCATTTTGTCAGGGTTATGTGCCAGCGTTACCAGAACCCCCGGCAGCCCACAGCCAGATACGGCCTGTCAAAATTTTCTGTCAGCCGGATTCCCAAAAAGCGTGCGGAGCCGATGGCGATATGTGTATATCCCGAAAAGTCACAATATATCTGCACGGAAAATACCACAGCGATGTAAAGCTCATCTTCTGCCTCCTTGATCCCCGTATAATACCAGAAACGCAATGATACAGAAGCCGCAGGAAATATCCGCAAAGCCAATTTCAAACCAGAGTGCCGCGAAAAGCAGCACCGGCAGCGCT
This sequence comes from Schaedlerella sp., assembly GCF_056796775.1. Classification (NCBI taxonomy): domain Bacteria; kingdom Bacillati; phylum Bacillota; class Clostridia; order Lachnospirales; family Lachnospiraceae; genus Schaedlerella; species Schaedlerella sp. Next base: position 212,297 of record NZ_JBQIKP010000002.1, on the reverse strand, counting down.
AAAGCTGAGAGAATCAGGCAGCAGACTTTCTCTTTCCGCAGTCCGTACATGCCTGTGATCCCAACTGCAGCCGAGCAGGTCAGAAACATCCCGGTTCCGCCCATCACATTTTTTTCCTTATCTCTTCAAAAATCATCAGGTCCCAGTCGCCGATCACAGCCTCTTCCCCCTCCCGAAATGTTTTTCCGGTCAGCAGATCCTTCACCTCTTCCCAGATACATCTGATGTTTTGTTCCTCCTCACTGTAGTTCAAAACATAGTACAGACGCCTTCCATACTGGTTTTTCCCCTGCCGTACAATAATCGGCCATTGATACTCCATCGTCCTTCCCCAGATTCCCGCATCCTCTGCCGCCCTCTTTAATATCTGCTTGAGTACCGCTTTTTCCGTATAGCATCCAATGTAATAGGCGGCGCCTTCTCCATATGCATTCCTTGTGATCCCCGCATATTTTCCCCAGTATTTATGCTCATAGTCCGCAAGGCTTTGGGCACCCTCAGGCTTCAAAAGTTCTGCAAAGTATTTGACCCGGCATTCCATCAGCTTTGTTTTTCCCGGTTCCGTAAACTGGTTATAGCTCATACCGAAGCAGGCGCGCAGCCTGTGAGGCTGTTTATCCGCATAGACGCTGGAATACTCGTCTGCCACAAATGATTTAAACGTACTGACCAAAACTCCTCCGTTTCTTACAAATCCGTCCAGCTTCTCCAGAAGACCTTCGGGTGCACAGTACAGCGCCGGCGTCACAATCATCTTATACCGTGCGGGATCCAGGCCATTGACATCGACCACATCACACTCGATATTCATCTCGTACAAGCTGTCATACACCCAGCGCACCACATCATTGTAGCTGAGATCCCGGTCAATGGGAAACCATTGGAAGGCTGTCATAGAACAGTTGTCCACGAGAAGCGCCGTCTTGTTGTCCTTTTCCAGATGGATCAGATGCTTCCCAATCTCCTTCCATTCCTGCCCGATCCTGCACGCCTCATCATAGGCCGGGTTTTCTTCCAAATCATGACTGAGCAGCCCCTTCCAATATGTCTCAAATCCATTATGTATCGAATGCCAGTTCCAGTACGAGATGCCGTCCGCTCCGCCCGCCAGATGACTGTATGCCTGCAGGCGCAGCTGTCCTGGATATGGTGTCCAATATTTAAACGCCTGTGCCTGGCATTCCAGAACCAGATAATTTTCATGCTTTAGGCTCCGGGTGGAATCACCGCCAAACGCGATCTCGGCTCCGGTCAGATCGTCCTGGGTCGGATGATAGATATCTGTCCCCAGCCTGGTAAGGTATTTTGCCGCCTCATAATGATTGATTCCGGGCTGAACACCATATGAATAGCCATCTTGGGCGATATCAGCTCCAAATTTCTTCCATTCAAAGTCAAGGTTGTGTGTGATAAACTGGTCCTCCCTTTTGTATTTCCGGACGATATCCGACTGCCAGCCAAGGTAGTCCGCAGCAACCTTCCTCTGAAATCTCTGGAATTCTCCATCCAGTCCTCCATTTATACAGCCTGTGATATCCGGGAACTGATCCCAGTCACAGATGGAATTGCTCCAGTAAGGCAGACAGAACGCCTTGTTCAAACGCTCTGTTGTCTGAAATTTTCCCTTCAAATATTCCCTGAATAAACGCTGTATTTCTTTTCCTTTATTATCATAGTGTTTTGTTTCATTATCTATCTGAAATCCGATCACCATCCCATGCCGGGCCGTATGGGAAACAAGCACCTCAATTATACGCTCCGCATGGAACCGGAAGGTTGGATTCAGCAGGTCAAAGATCTGCCGGTGTCCGTATTTTTCCTGTCCTTTGGAATTCACTACCAGCACATCCGGATCCTTCTGTGCCAGCCAGGACGGAACGGCATAAGTCGGCGTCCCCACGATCACAGACATCTCCCACTTCTGCGCTTCTTCCAGTATCCTGTCAATGAATGTAAAATCAAACTCCCCGTCCCTCGGTTCCAGTGTGCTCCATGTAGATTCCGCCACCCGAATCGTGTTTATCCCAGCTTTCTTCATCATGGAAAAATCTGCTTCCATCCTGTCATATGGCATATATTCCGGATAGTATGCCGCTCCAAACATCAGTTGATCTGTTTTCATTCTACCATTCTCCTTCATCAGTTTCCAATATCATCATAGCAATATTATCCTATTTCTTTTTGCTTTTATATTACCATTCTCAGATTTTTAGTACATTTTTCAGCAAAATATGATACAATACGTTATAATTAATAAGGAAAGCATCTGATTCATCGAACAAAAAAAGCAGGGGAAAACCTGCTTTGAATCTGATGATTTCCAATTGTACCAGATTGCGGAAATATTTTCTGACAATTCATTATGTAATTGCAATGTTTCGAGAAACAATTCTTTGAATTGACAGAAAATTTTTCGATAATACTACGTTAGAGATAGTGTAACATAATAGGATAACGTACGCAAGCCATTGCGAAGCAATTTGGTACAATGAAATGCAAACAGATCCATATTTTCCCTAACCCATACTTATCTTGTTTTGTAAGCCGTGCTGACATAACATGACGGCAGAAAGGAGGAGCCCATGAACCGACACTATCTAATGGAACACATTTCCCGCCGCCTGCATACACTGGTACGCTTCTATACCGCGGCCTGGGAGCCGGTCGAGACATTCTGTGCCCGCGCAGATCTTCAAGATGACCATCTTGGGACAGTGATCGCAAACTGGTTTTGCTCCCGGGAGGCTTCTTACAATATTCCCAAAAATATCCCAGTTTTTTTATCCTTAAATCAACAGGCCGTATATGCCAGGATTCCTGCAGGCAGCGGACTTTTTTTACTGGGTCCTGTCTCCTTTTCCATCCCTGTGGAGATCCGGCGGCAGGATACGGTTCCTGCATTCAGCAGCGCTTTTAGAGCTTTGATTCCGGTCTGTGATTTTCATGAATTTATGGCGGATGTTCTGCTTATTGCGAACCTTTTCCGTTCTAAATGTATTGATGAAGAAGCCATCCTTCTTGAAAACTGTATCAATCCGCAGGTCAGGCAAGATCTCGAGATAAGATATATGGAGCATACATTTGAAAATCAGGAAATTGGAAAACTGCATAATCCTTATGACCAGGAAATAAGGGAATTTTCCAGTATCGCAAAGGGAGATCTCGAAGGGCTCCGAAACAGCCTTTCCGAGGACTATCCTGGCGAGGTTGGCACGCTGGCCAGAACCCCGCTTCGGCAGATGAAAAACCGTGGGATTGTAGTGGTCGCCCTTGCCAGCCGCGCAGCCATGAAGGGCGGAATCCTACCAGAAGTGGCATATTCCCTTTCTGATTCCTATATTCAGAAAATCGAAGACTGTGACGATATTCCTACAATCCTCCACCTGTTTCATTCTGCGGAATACCGCTATGCACAGATGGTTTTTGACCATAATGAAAGAAAATCCTCACAAAAAGTAACCGGGCCGAACGGATACGCCGAGAAATGCAAAACTTATATTTTTTCGCATCTTCATGAGAAAATCCATGTATGGGAGATCGCAAAGGAACTGAATATAAACGCAAATTACCTGTCAGAAATATTTCACAAACACGAAGGTATGACCGTTACAGATTATGTTCACACGCAAAAAATAAAACTGGCGCAAAATCTACTGGTTTATTCAAGATATACTTACAGTGAAATCGCCTCCTACCTCGGCTACTCATCGCAAAGCCATTTGGGAAGACGGTTTAAGCAGCATACCGGAGTGACAATGTACCAATATCGAAATAAATATGGCACAGGTTCTTTTTGATTTTTTCCTTTTCGCCGCGCGTCCCTCCCATTTCTTTATTTTTGTTCTATATTTTTTTCAAAAATTTGTAATCTTTTCTTTCATTTTGGGATAAGATGTGCTATAATAGCAAAGTCAGTAAGAAATAATCTTGACTGGGGTATTAGCGCAGTTGGGAGCGCGCAACATTCGCATTGTTGAGGCCAGGGGTTCGAATCCCCTATACTCCATGACAAAAAGCATAGCATGAACGGGTATGTTCAGCTATGCTTTTTTATAATTAGGGAAACAAAAAAGCGGGTGATGGGAATCGAACCCACGTATCCAGCTTGGAAGGCTGGTGTTCTACCATTGAACTACACCCGCATAATCTATCTATTCAGTTTAACATCAAATACCGGAATCCTTAATATGTGGACTCCGGTAATCTTCACCGAATGCGGAAGAAGAGACTTGAACTCTCACAGGATAAACTCCCACTAGAACCTGAATCTAGCGCGTCTGCCATTCCGCCACTTCCGCTCGACAAATGACAGTATATCATATACCCTGATATTTGTAAACCCCTATTTTAAAATTTTTTCAAATTTTTCGTTACTATGAATAGTAACAATTTTTCGTATTTTTGTAAATTCATGTAAATAAGAATACGGCAAATTTCAGCTTTTCTTAATAAAGGTCGCACTGCACTTCGGGCATCTCACCTCAATCTTTCCTTTTCCCCTCGGAATCCGGATCTTCTGCTTACACTGCGGACATCTGTAGATGTGGTAGACTTTTTTCTGCCGCAGCATGGAAATCTGCTTCCGGAAAAATCTGCGGATCCCGCTGGTGCGGACAAGGAATGCCTGATTCTGGGCATAACACTTTGTCACATTCTTTGAGATCAGCCGATAATAGCAGTAGATGATGACTGACCAGCCGATCAGAAAGCAGACCAGACCGGTATTCATCCCTGTGAATGCTGATGAGACCAAGATCATAATCAGACCTGCTGCCATAAGAAACTTTGTAAGCGCATCTGCCCCATAGGCTCCGTATCTTCCCTGCATAAAATGTATGATTTTTTCTTTCATTGCCAGCCCGCCTTTTTATTTTCTCCTCTGAAAAATCCATCTAGTACAATGTTGCATTAATTTTTGAAGTAATAAGCGTTCGATGTTCATGTCAGTACAAGGCGGAGGAAGGAGGCGATGCCGGTAGCATCGTTGACTGACTCCAACGCAGTAATGGCATGGACAGCGAGCACTTATTACTCAATTATTAACGCAACATTGTACTAGTACAGTATTGCGTAATTAACGGTGAATTCTGCACCATTATATACGCAATGCTGTACTAGCCAAAAGCCTCCGCAAGAAAATCGAGCTTTTGACCTTTGGATTCTCAGTTTGTATGACTGCTATTTTCCACTGTTTTTCCGTAATTGTCAATAAATTTACTATAAAATCTTATAAAATCTCTGTAGCAGTTACTGTAAGGCCCTTGACCAACGTTAAAACAACTGCCGTCATTTTTACTCTGTCCCTTCCGGCTCCTCTACATTCAGGATGTTATCACACACATCCACAGAGATCAGGTACACGATCCGGGAATCATTCAGCATGACATATCGGTTCCCTTCCCCGTCCTCGCTGCCGATATACAGCGTCAGGGCTTGTTCTTCCTCATCCTTTGTATAGACTGCCTCTACAGTAGTCCGGGAAGCTTCGTCTAGGCCAAAGCCCTTCAGGTCTTTATCCTCTACAGAGTAATCTGCCGCGGAGCCCAATGTGACTGCGCCGAGACCGCCTGCCACGGCAGCAATATTTTTCGCGTCATCCTCATTTTCCGAATCATATGTGATCGTCTCACCGCCGCGCGTGATCACTTCCTTTTTCAGATTGCCGCTTCCGATATTCGGATAGTCGTCCAGCTGCGCCATTTCCTCCAGTGTATGCTGCAGCGTTCCAGTTACGGTGCTGCTGACGGTGTAGATCTTCTCCGTCGTTTTGTTCAGAAGATAATAGGCCTCATCCACCGCGTTTCCAATACTCAGCTCCGTTTCCTTTCCGTCCATGTCCGTCAGCTTCACCGTATAGGCGGGGGTATCCAGACCGTAAGCTTCCAGATCATCGCCATCTTTCAGCTCCCGCAGAGCTTCCAGTTTTCCAAAGGATGAGACAATTTGTTCCGGGTAGGTCTGGGCCAGCGGGAAATCCGGGTCCTGCTGATAGATCCAGGTGTCCTTCTTCTTTTCAAACGTGAACTCGCCGCTTTCTGTTTTATAGCTGACCGAACCCACTTCGCTGATATCTGTTGCATAGATTCTTGCCGCTTCCTCCTCGGCTTCCTGCTTTTCTTCCTGCTTCTGGTTATGATTTTTCATCAGGAAAAGTATCACCAGAAGCAGGGGCAGGATCAAAAGAAGACACAGCAAACGTTTCTTTTTTTTCTCCATAGATCCCTCCTGCTGTTTTACGCTTTTCTCCGTTTAAACCATACGGTGAATCCGCCCGCCAGGATCACCAGCGGGATTCCGAAGATCGCGAACAGGCTCAGAAGTCCCACATGCTGGATCGTATTGTACTGTACTGCCAGGCTCTTCGGCTCAATGGAAAGATTTTCCACCCCGTCAAAGTTTGCGGTCACAGCGTTCATAAATAGCGCCGTATTTTCCAGAGTCGTAAACGTCTCCGTAAGCTGGGAATCAATTATGTTAGCCGTGGAAATCACGGTCAGGCGGCTCTCCTTTGTATCCTCGGCATCACCGCTGTCATTCCCTGTATCGGTATCTCCCGCATCCGTGCCGGCATTCTCCGTATCGGTATCTCCCGCATCCGTGCCGGCATTTTCTGTGTCTCCGTCAGTATTTTCTGCAGGCTCACCTTCATTTTCACTGTCCGAATGACTGCTGCTTACGGTCTCCGTGGCCACGGCTCCCAGGGTATAGGTTCCCTCCGTCTGTGTATCCTCAGTCACGGCCGCACCGGAATTGCTGGTGGTCATAAAGGAGGTGGTGGAGATCGTATCCCGCGCCGGATCTGTCAGGTTCAGCCCATGGGCATTGATCAGCAGAACCATTTCTGATGCCAGGCCCTTGGCCATGTCTCCGCTCACACTCAGCATAGGGAAGATATAAAATGCATTTCCCTGATAGCAGCGCTGCGGGTCTGCGATATAGCCGTCCGCGGCCTCCATGCCATATTCCTTCATCACTGCCGACAGATTCGGCAGGTCTTTGCTGTTTGTATCTCCCAGCAGAAGCATCATCTTGCCGCCTCCTGCCAGATAATTGAGCACTGCGTCCCTCTCATCCTCCGTCAGGTCATTGGCGGGAGCATTCATCAGAAGCAGGTCACAGTCCTTTGGAATATCCGGGTTCATCAGGAGGTTCCACTCCGACACCGTATAATTGTTCTTATCCATCAGCTCGGTGATGTTCGCGGGAAGCATACTCTCCCCATGCCCTGCCGTGCGGTAGATCTGCTTTTCGGCCTCGCTGGTCACATAATTGACCGCACTGGTAAGCTGGCCTTCCCCGTCAAATTCGTTTTCCGAAATACTGCCCGTATAATAATAGGAAGAATAATCCACCACCACGATTTTATCAAATGTCACTGTCGTGTTTCTTCCTGTCTTTTCACAGGACACCACGATCGAATTTTCCGATGCGTCGTAATCCTGCAGCGCGGAAGGATGCAGCACCGGGTCGATCCATTCCACAGAAATATTTTTGGAAAGGGAGGCATATTTGCTCAGAAATGTCCGAATCCGTTCATCTGCCTCTTCCTTCACGGCCAGCACCGTAAACTTGACCTCTGTATCCAGGTCTTTCAGGAAATTCCTGCTTGCATCGGTAATCTCGTAAATCTTCGAACTGCTCACATCGATATTGCGGTATTTTTCCGGAAGCTGACCAAAGATCAGATTGACCACAACCACGATCGCAACCACCACTGCCGTCAATCCCACGCTGTATATCCCATGCGCTGTTCCTGTCGTATGAAATAATTTTTTCATTTTTTCCACGGTCTGTTCCTCCTAACTCCAACGTCTTTTCTGGATCGTCTGCACGGTCAGGAATATAAAAACCGTGATCACAGACAGATACAGGACAATTCCGCTCAGGTCCACGATATGATTCTGCGTGATCCCCGTAAATACATCTGCAAACGCAAGTTTTCCAAGCAGATTGGACAGCAGATTTTCAAACAGGCCGGGCTTCACAAAGTACGCAGTGACGCACCCGATCACGCATACCGCTTCCAGGATGGCGCTCAAAACCCAGTTCAGCGTCATTTGCCAGATATAAAGGATGATGACGCTCAAAATGAGCAAAAGCCCTGCCATACAGCCGGACGCCGAAGACGGCAGGAAGCTGACGATCCCGTTCCACAGATACAAAAGCAGCAGCACCCCAAATGTACTGACAAAGGCGATGATCTGGCTCTCCGTCAGTGTTGACAGAAACATGCCGATGGCGAGGTACACACAGCCCAGCAGGAAGAATACTCCGATGGAAATGTAATCGACTTTCAGGTAAGCCGTCCCGTTCATTTTGATGATCAGCGGAAACAGGCAGAAGATCAGGTTCGGTACCGCAACCACTGTCGCCATCGCGAAATATTTTCCTAAAACCACTTTCGTCAGGCTGACCGGTGCTGTCAAAAGTAGCTGGTCCGTCTTATTCTTCCGTTCCTCTGAGAAGCTCCGCATGGTGATCAGCGGGATTCCCACGATAAAGACGATCAGGGAACCGGATAATGTATAGGAAAAGTACGGATATCCCGCGGTCAGGTTGTACGCCGTAAAATAAATTCCTGTAAACAGTACCAGAAACGCGACAAATACGCAGCCGATCATGGACTGAAAATAGGAACGCAGTTCTCGTTTATAAATCGCCAGCATCTGCGGTCGCCTCCTCTCCCTGTGTCAATTCCATAAATACTTCTTCCAGGCTTGCTTTGGATGCCTTCAGCATCAGGAGCGGGCAGCCGGCCTCTGCAAACGCAAGAAATATGGCTTCGCGGATGTCCTGATCTTCACCGGACGCCGCTGTTCCTGTCTCGATCCTGGCGTATGTCGTGGCTTCCTCTGTCCGTTCGAGTTCTATTTTGTCAATCCCCGAAATGCTCCGAAGGATCTTCCTGACTCTCTCCGGCTCTGCTTTCGTCTCGATCTCCAGGCTATTCTGCCCTGCCATCAGATGTTCCAGATTCTCAGGCGTATCGCTGGCAACCAGCTTTCCCCTGGAAATGATCATGATATAGTCGCAGACCTCCCGTACCTCCGCCAGGATATGGGAACTGAGGATCACCGTATGCTCCTTTGCCAGTTCCCGGATCAGCTCCCGGATTTCGATGATCTGCTTCGGGTCCAGCCCCACCGTCGGTTCATCCAGAATGATGATATCCGGGAAGCCCAGGATCGCCTGGGCCAGCCCCACCCTTTGGCGATATCCTTTTGACAGGTTCTTGATCAGACGGAACTGAACATCATTGAGCTTCGTAATGTCCATGACCTTCTGGACGGAAGCTTCCCGCTCTTTCTTCGGGATCTCCTTCAACTCTGCCGCAAATTCCAGGTATTCCAGTACAGTCATATCCATGTACAGGGGTGGAAGCTCCGGCAGATACCCGATGTGTTTCTTGGCTTCCTCGGGTTCCTTTAGGATATCATGCCCATCGATGACAACCGCGCCTTCTGTTGCCCCCAGATAGCCGGTCATGATGTTCATAGTGGTTGATTTTCCGGCGCCGTTCGGCCCCAAAAAGCCGTAGATTCTCCCTGGTTCGAGCTGAAAATCCAAGTGATCTACGGCAAGATGCGTTCCATATTTTTTCACTAAATTCTTTACCTCAATCAAATCCTTACCTCCCTGGCATTGATATAGTATCTGTTCTGAACAGCTACATAATATGTACTATGTGTTCTAAATGCAAAAGAACCGCATAAAAATAACCTGTTCATGCTTCCTCATCTGTTCAGGTTACTTTTGTACGGTTACTAAGGTAACAAATGTTTGTGAAATTTTTGTGTATGAAGTGTGAGAATGTTGTTTACTTACAGTGCCGGATCTGGTGTGCTTCTACGTATTTTCTATACAGTACATCTCCTGGAGGGTTATTTTTTTCACAAGGGACGGATCTGTATTTTCCCGAACCCATTCTGAAAAACCGCTCTTCGAAAACAGAAGATATTGTACAATCATATATTCCCTGGAAATCAGGCCGTTTCTATCCATCAGGTCTTCATATACTTTTTTATCAACAGGCTCATTCTTAAATTTACATTCTCCCAGCACTGCTTTTTTTGACATCTTGTCAAGTCCGACAATGTCTATATCCGTCTGCATACGTTTTCCGGGATTTGTTCCCCACCATTTTCCAACTGTCGTCACATAGCAGTTCAAACGGCCCATAATCCCTGAATGCAATGTATAGAACCTGCACATTTCTTCAAATACATTTCCCATATATTCGGCAATTCTGGGTTTTACCGCGTTTTGATAATAGAGCTCGCCTTTGTCCAGCTCAATGGCGCCTATGCCGTTCGGAACATATTTATACCAGAATCGAAACATATTGTCCTTCAGGTTATATTGAACCTTCTTTTTATTTTTTTCATCTGTAGCCGCGGTCTCCCTGACCACAATGCCGGTTGTGATCAGGTTAGACAGCGCGTGTGAAACCGCCGTCTGGGCGATATGTGTCTTGTCCGAGATCTCATTCAGCCTGTTTGCGCCTGAGGAAATTGCTTCTATTATGTCGCTGTAGCTGCTGACATTTCGAAATTCCTGCGTAAGTAAGTTATTCGTCTCTTCATAAAGATATCCGGATTTTGTAAAAAACTGAGTAATTATATTTTCATCCAGGCTTTTCGAATCATCGAAAAGGGAGAGATATTTTGCCACGCCTCCTGTCACGCCATAACAGATAGCCTGTTCTTCTCTGGAATAGCCGGGTACAAATTCCGCGGCATCCAGATACTGAAATGGTTCCAGTTTGATCTGGGATGTCCTTCTGCCGAAGAGGGGACTTTTCTCGCTCAACACCTCGTTTTCCATAAAGCTCACCGAAGACCCGCAGAGAATCAGGTCCATCTGTCCGTTCAGCCATTGATTGTCTATATAATTCTGCAGAACGGACAGGATACTGCCGTCTGCTTCCGCCAGATAGGGAAATTCGTCTATCACAATAATCGTTCTTTCCTCCTGGCACGAATCACCGATAAAGGAAAACAGAGCGTCCATATTTTCAAAGGCCAGCGCGCCCACAGCCGGCGCCAGAACTTCCAATGCCTGTTTTCCCAAAAGCTCCAGATTCCTGTGGATGCCCGCCCGGGTTGCTGTAAAAAAGACCGCTTTTTTTTCTTTGATAAACTCTTTTATCAAGGTAGACTTCCCGATTCTTCTCCGTCCATAAATCACAGTCATTTGAAATCCGGGGGTATTGTACAGCTTTTCCAGTGCATCCAGCTCATTTTTTCGACCAATAAATTTTTCCATGGCAGATTCCCCTTTTATTGAAATACGCTTTATTGAAACATATTTCATTGAAGTATGTTTCAATAAAATTTATATCAACAAAATATCATTGATCCTGCGATCTGTCAAGCATATTTCAGCCATTGTCATTGAATCGGCGTTATTATTCACGGGTATTTCACCCACATGCGCAATAACAGCCAGCAAAGCTGCCTGCCTTACATTTTCTCAGCATAAGCACGGACAATCTCCATGAATCTCTCCCCGTACTTGTCATATTTCACTTTTCCGATGCCGTTGATCTCCAGCATGGCATCTTTGGTCGTCGGAAGAAATGTGCTCAATTCCTTTAAAGTCTTATCTGAAAAAATAATATACGGCGGTACGTGTTCTTTCTGGGCAAGCTCGTAGCGATATTTTCGAAGCTGTTCGAACAGGTCCGGATATTTGGCGTCTGCAACCGCTTTTTTCTTCTTTTCCTGCCCTTTGGACGCTGTCCGTTCCTGCTCTTTCGGAAGCTTTAAGATGATCCGGAAAGCCGGATCCGTCACTCTGCCATCCGAGCCGAAGCTTTCCTGGCTTGTCCATTCTTCCGGATTTTCCGCCTTGTTCTCCTGCTGCTCCCAGTACGCCAGCAGTTCCCGCCCGCTCTTTGTCATTTTCAGCACCGGATAATCGCTGGTCGTGAGAAACAGGTATTCTTTCAGCAGCAGGTCATTTAAAATCTGACGGAGCCTGACAAGTGTCCGGTCTTTCAGGCTTCCATATTCCGGGTTCTGGTTCAGCCGGAATTGGCGCACCTTTGCCGTGTCCGAGCCGTGCACCCCGTCCAGGACGGCATTGATCCCGTAGCGTTCATGGCTGGTCAGCACCATGCGGATGATATGGCATGCCTCCTCCGTTACATCCATATCTTCAAATTCTGTCCGGCAGTTTTCGCAGTTGCCGCAGTAATTTCCGCCATACTCTCCAAAATAACGCAGGATATATTCCCGCAGGCATTCGTTGGTAAAGCAATAGAACGTCATCTTTCGAAGCCGATCCAGATCCCGCTCTTTGATCAGCTCCCGCTCCTCATCATCCAGCTCGCTGTTCTCCGCCTGTGCCCCGATGAGAAATTCATTGATCCGCACATCCTGTCCGGAGTAATACAAAAAGCATTCCGCCGGCTCGCCGTCCCGTCCCGCGCGCCCGGCTTCCTGATAGTAGCTTTCAATATCCTTGGGCATATTGTAGTGAATGACATAGCGCACATTGGATTTGTCGATCCCCATGCCGAATGCGTTGGTGGCTACCATCACCGGACTGCGGTCGTAGATGAAGTCTTCCTGGTTCTGCTTCCGCTCCGCATCGGTGAGACCTGCGTGATAGCGTGTGACCGGGTAGCCCGCCCTTCTTAATTCCATCTCTACTTCTTCCACGATTTTTCGGGTATTGCAGTAAATGATTCCGCTTTTCTCCCTGTTTTTGGACAAATAGTCGAGAAGCTGGGCCTTCTTGTCCTTTGGTTTTTTTACCGCGAAGTAGAGATTTTTCCGGTCGTATCCGGTGACTACCACCGTCGGGTCATTGAGCCCCAGAATACAGAGAATATCTTCCTTGACCTGCTTCGTGGCCGTAGCTGTATAAGCGGCGATCACAGGACGTTTCGGCAGCATGCTGATAAATTCCACGATTTTTAGATAGCTGGGCCGGAAATCCTGCCCCCATTGGGAAATACAGTGGGCCTCGTCCACCGCTGTCATGGAGATGTCCACCTCCTGCACCAGAGACTGGAAAGAATCCGTCATCAGCCGTTCGGGAGCCACGTAGATGATCTTGTACTGACCCCGGCGCGCGTTTTCCATGGCTTTGCGGTACTGGCCTTCGGTCAGCGAGCTATTGATATAGGCCGCATGGACGCCTGCCTGGTTCAGGGCAGCTACCTGATCTTTCATCAAAGAAATGAGGGGCGATACCACAATGGTAATCCCCTCAAACATAAGCGCCGGAACCTGGAAACAGATTGATTTTCCCGCCCCCGTCGGCATAATCCCCAGGACGTCCCTGCCGGAAAGGGCGCTGTCAACCAAAGTTTCCTGCCCTTCTCGGAAAGTATCATAGCCGAAGATATTTTTTAAGATTTCGTATTTTTTATCCATTCTATTTTCCTTTTCATTAAACGACCGCTTCTATGAGTATCTTGTCCCGATGCGGAACTTCCTTTACCCCGATCTCCTTCTTTTTGTTGAAATTAAAAGTCAGAATATACCCTTTATCCAGATGGTGATGCTTGAGGTATTCAAACACTTGCTCCTCATCTTGCTGATGCCTTGCAAGCCCACGCCAAATCTTCGTCTCTACAATGAATTGCTCTCCGCAATAATCTACAATCAGATTTCATCAAGCTTTGGATGGATATCGACCATGTAATGCTGTCCTGGCTTGCAGTCGCCATTCACATTAAAAAACCTGCCCATCACATCACCATGCCTTTCGGATTCTCTGATATCTGTTTTTTAATACTACCACGCTGTATGGAAAATAGCAAGTGAATGCATGGATGTCTTATAACTCTTTCTTGATAAAGGAAAAAGCTGTCCCCCATTTCGGTATGACAGCTTCATAAGATGGACGCTCAACTACTCCTCTTCCTCCAAAGGCTCATAAAAATTCGGCAGTGTCCTCCGTGTATCCGCACGGAGTTCCAATCTGTCCATCCGCTTTTCTTCCAATTTTTTGCTCTCCTGCAATGTCTTTGCCGCATCGCTTAACTGTGCCTGTTCAACTGCAGTTCCATCCTCCCTCTTACTCACCCTGAGCTGGCCTGTGATTTCTTCCAGCTTCTTTTCCAGCAGTTCAATTTGTTCTTCCGATGCCCCGCTGTCTCCGGATGTTCCTTTCATAAGGAGCAGTGCGTTTTGAATCGACTGTTTTTCTGCCTCCAGGGTTTTCTGCTGCTTTTCCGCCGTTTTCTTCGCTGCCGGATTCAAGCGATCTGACACTCTGTCGTTTTTCATCATTTTCAATGGATTTACATAATTGGGCCTTACATTGTTTACCATAAGCTTCACCTCCGCTTTTATTGAATACCCACCTCCGAACAGTATGGATATTTTTATGTTCATTCCGTATATCGGACACATCTCCCACCATAAAAGCGGTTTTCCGCCAACGGTCACCCTGCTTTCGTAAACGGCGCAAGACACAGCAGCACCGTCAGCCGGAATGTTTCACCGTCGTTCTCAATCTCCATCGTCCCCTCATACTTTTCTGCGGTGCGCCTGATATTGTTCAGCCCGGTTCCATACTCCAATCGGCCTTGTGCCTGCACCATCGTATTGACTACCTCGATGATCAGGAAATGATGCCGTCTCCGAACCATGACCGAGATCTCCGGCTGTCTTCCTGTAACCTTTCTGCAGGCATGTACCGCATTGTCCAGCGCGTTTGCCAGAATCATGCACAGATCCATATCCTCCGCACCGCAATCCGGCGGAATCTGTACATCGTGTTTCACTTCAATGCCGCTTGACACGGCGAAGCTGATCTTTTCCTGCAAAAGGATATCCAGGATCGGATTGCCTGTTTCAATCCCGATGAGCAGTCTGTCCGAAGAGCCATGCAGCTTGTCAAAATATATTTCTGCCTCCTCATATCTTTTTTCCCGAATCAGCCCGGATAACACCAGAAAATGATTGTTGATATCATGCTGGAACGTGCGGTACTGCTCATTCCTTTTTTTCGCTTCCTCCAGGTATGTATACTGCTTTCGGATCTGATCCTCCAGCCTTTTCTGTTCCGTTTCCTGAACGGACAGCGCCAGAATCCTGCTCACCAGCCTCAGAATGATAAAGAAGATTACGCAGGCTCCCAGAATCCATATCATTGCCCACAGGCTCTGCCGTTTCTCCCAAAATGAACTTTTCCTGACAGCCGGTTCCATCCACATGTCCAGCCCAAGCCCGCTGCGGATGACCCACACGATAAAGCTGCACGGCAGCAACAATGGATACATATAGGCGGACAGCTTCTGCCTTCCCGTATATGCATAGCTTTTTGATACAAAATGCAGGGTCAGCAGCAATACAGCCGCCAGTCCTCCGGACAGGAGCATCTGCATGAAAACAGCGGTATGCATTTTCATAGAATGCCCTGCCAGCCACCGCATAAAAACAGTCTGAAATCCTTCCATAAAGGTAAACAGCGTCAAAATGATCATTGCCGGAGCGACCGTCTCCGCCCATTTGAGCTTTAGCACAAATCTGGAAAAGCAAAGTATGATCCCCATATGCAGAATCAATCTGAGAACTCCGGAGCTTTGAAAATACATGGCCAAAAATGTAAGTAAGCCGCTGGTCAATACATAGCATACCATATATTTCTTTTCCTGAATCCCGGTAAAACTGCGTATAAAATAAAATTCTGCCAAATAGAGAATACCATTGAGCAGCAGCCACCAGCTATAAAATCCGACAGAAAACATATGCGGGTATTCCAATCAGATCACCTCATTTTTCAAATTGTGCAAAAGCCTTTGCATAAACTCGGCCTGCTTCCGCCGTGATATCAAAACCCGGTTCCCGTTTGAGACCAATGCCGTCCCTTTTTCCTGGCCGACCACGTGGCTCATGTTGATGAGATAGCTTCTATGGCATCGAAAAAAACGCCCGTCCAGCTTTCGCTCCAGCATGTCCAGCGTTCCGGAATATTCGTAATTTCCCTGCGCTGTATGGATACAGACACGATGGTCAAACACCTCGCAGTACAAAATGTCGCGTATCGGAAGGATGTGGGTACTTCCCGATTTTATAAGCGCCATCGTCCTGTCGTCTTCCTGTTTGGATCGGTTCAGCGCCCTGTCCATTGCCTGATACAGACGCTCATCCGTCACCGGCTTGAGCAGATAGTGGACCGCTTCCACCTCGAACGCGTCCACCGCATATTCCCTGTAGGAAGTGATAAAAATAATACGGCTTTTGCTGGAAAGCCGCTTCGCCGTTTCCAGACCGTTTATGCCCGGGAGCATTAAATCCAGGAGAATCAAGTCGAAGGGGCGCTGTTCCTTTAACAAATCCTCACCAGACGTAAAGGTGCGGATCTCGGCAGGATAATGTCTGGTTTTCAGATATGTCTCTGCTTTTTTGCGCAGCTCTTCCAGCAGATAGGTTTCATCTTCACATATGGCGATTAAGAACATTTGTCTTCCCCCTGTTTTGAACTGTTACAAGTATACTATACAGTACAGGTTATTTTCAAGTTCTCGGATTTCCTTTCATTCTTAAATATTTAGTCAAATATCCATGCAAGCATGGCTACCTGGCTCGTTGCATCCCGGGAATGAAGTATTTTCTGCGCAGATATTACCGGCGGTTCTTGAAGGCCAGTCATTTTTTTAGTATAATAGAGCCACAGCAAAAACAACAAAACGTTAGAATTTGCGGAGGTGCTGCAATATGGCAGAGAGGAAAAAGCTTCCCATCGGAGAAGAATTTTTTCGTAATATCAGAACAAAAGGATTTTACTATGTAGATAAAACAAAATTTATTTCGGATCTTTTAAAAAACCGCGGGAGTGTCAACCTGTTTACAAGACCTCGCCGTTTTGGAAAAAGCTTAAATCTCGATATGCTCAAATCCTTTTTTGAGGTTGACGCAGATGCCTCTTTATTTGAAGGATTGAAGATTACCCGGGAAACAGAACTGTGTGCGCAGCATATGGGAAAATATCCTGTGATCGCATTCACCTTGAAGGATGTCAGTGGAGAGTCCTATGATGATGCATTGAAAATCATGTCCCAGGTTCTAAAAAAAGAAGCCCGCAGACATCAATACCTGTTGGAAAGCGACAGACTCACAGAGATTGACAAAAACTCCTTACAGGAACTATATGCAAAGTATCTGGAGGAGGATGTACAGCAGGAAAGCATTGCACTGCTCTCGGAAATGTTGGCGAAGCATTATGGAACAGGCGTCATCATTCTCATAGATGAATACGATGTACCTTTGGATAAAGCATACCAAAACCGCTATTATCCTCAGATGGTCCGGCTGATCCGCTCCTTATTCAGCCAGGCGCTTAAAACAAATGAGCATCTTGAATTTGCTGTTATCACCGGATGCCTGCGCATCGCCAAAGAAAGTATTTTCACAGGGTTGAATAATTTCATGGTGCATTCGATTTCTGATATTGATTTTGCGGAATATTTCGGATTTACAGACTGCGAGGTACGAGATATCTTAAAATATTATGGTGTTGAAAAACGTTTTGAAGACATAAAAGAATGGTATGACGGATATCATTTTGGGCATGTGGACGTATACTGTCCCTGGGATGTACTAAACCAGTGTTACAGACTCTGTGCAAATGCGGATGCAAAGATGGACTCCCATTGGGAAAACAGCAGCAGCAACGCCATTATCCAGGATATGATCGAGGATGCTACGGAGACAACCAAGGCAGAGATTGAGGCATTGATTTCCGGTGAATATGTGGAGAAACTTTTGGTTCCGGAATTGACTTATACAGATCTTGACAGCAGGGATGTCGAGATACGCCAGACATACTTGTGGAGCGTACTTTTTGCCACGGGTTATCTGACAGTTGCCGGGGAGACCGAGGGCGGATATCACAGACTGGCTATTCCGAATCAGGAGGTTCTAGGGATCTATCAGAAAAAAATTCGTTCCTGGTTTAAAGTGAAGGCTATCAGTAATTCCGCTAAATGGAAGGAATGAGGACGATCCATAAGTATGGGATTGCCTGCTATAAAAAAACTTGCAAAGTGGCATATCGTGTTGTCTGAAAAGTCCTTTTGCACTTCGTCATCATCCTATTCATGAAACTGCCAGAAGTTTGCTGGATTTCAGCCTTTACAAGCTTCTGGCAGTTCAGATAATTTACAGCATAATCTGACGTTCTCAATGTCCTCCCGGTAATATCCTTCTTATCCATTATTTCCTAAAAGTTCCTCAAGATCTACAAGCAGCACCTCCTGCTTCTCCTTTGCTTCTTCCAAAACCCGCTCCGTAAATCCCCGCTTGGAGAACAGCATAAAGTAAGATTTTCCCGACTGGCCGCCAAACAGCTCAGATTTTTCCTGTAGTTTTTTCAGCACCTGGTAATCCACCGGTTCATTTGTCCACTTGCATTCACAGAACAGAAATGCATCCATATCCCTTGCAATCAGGTCGATTTCAACCTGTTCGCGGGTTTTGGGATTGCTTCCCCACCAGCGTCCGATCTCTGTAAACAAAATCGGCAGCACGCCCTTACTGTTTTGACGCAGCAGATAGCCGCGGCAGACTTTTTCAAAAATATGCCCCATATAATGGCTGTAATCCGGTTCGATCCGCCGATTCCACACAATCTCCTGAGCGTCTGTCTCCAACAAAGTTCTGTTGCTGGATACATATCGATACCAGAAGCGGAACATAAAATCTGATAGATAGTAAAGCGCTTTTCTCGAAGTCTCTTTTTCTCCAAACGGAACTTCTTTATATACAATTCCCAGTTCCCGGAGTGTACTGATATATTTCAGGCATTTTGCGGATTCCGCCCCTATTTTCACTGCAATTTCATTTGCCCTGGATGCGCCTCCGGCAATGGCTTCTATAATTGCGCAGTACACGCCCGGCTCCTGAACCTCCTGTCTCATAAGCAGGAGCGGTTCCTCATACAGGTAACTTGTTGGTCTTAAAAATGCATCTATAATATTCTCTTTTACGTTCTTACCAGAGCGGATCTGCTGCAGATACAATGGCGTACCGCCGAATGCGCCATACAGCATCAGCTTCTCCTCCTGTGAAAATCCATCCATGAACTTGATACTGTCCAAATAGTCAAAGGGCTTCATATGAAGCTGCGCGGTTCTTCTCCCAAACAGAGGGCTTTTTGCACCGAGCACTTCTTTTTCCATAAATCCCATATAGCTTCCGCACAGGATCAGAAACAGTTTTCCTTTCCGAAGCCTGTGGTCGATCAAATGCTGCAGTGTAGATAAAAGTGACGAATTGATCATCGCCAAATATGGAAATTCATCAATCACCAATACCATAGGTTCCTCCCTCTGTCGTTCCTCTATATAGGACAGAGCCTTTTCCCATGACCGGAATGGTTCCAGAGCAGTTTCACTGTAATGCCGAAAAATCTCCGCAGAAAATTTTTCCAGATTTAATTTTTCATTACTTTGTTCCGCCGAATAAAAAATATGATTCTTTTCCCTGCAGAACTCCTTCAACAGCGTTGTTTTTCCGACACGTCTCCGGCCATAGAGGATAAGGAGCTGAAAATTCTTTTCTGCGTACCTTCGGTTCATTTCCGAAAATTCTTTCTCTCTCCCTATAAACATCATACCACCTCGCAGTATAATTAGTTTTATAACTAACTTCAAAGTAATTTACTTTCGAGTTAATTATATATTTTTTTATATCGGCAGTCAAGACTTTGTTTCGTCTATGATTCCTAATATTCTTTCCTACAATGGGAATTGTGATAGGATGTGATATCGACTCTATTTCATTTTCCCAATCAGAACTTCCTTCCCCCGGAAAGCAAACCCATATTTACGTATACGCTCTGGTGGAAAACCTCTTGCTATAAGCGCCGCCTCATAATTCATATCTTCAATTTGTTTCAACGCCGTATTCACCGTATCTGAAAGGTCTTTTTCCTTTTTTGGCTGAAATACTTTAAACTCGAATATGATTGCGTCATCATTCTGCTGATTCGGTTCCAACATCACATCATATCTTCCAAGCCCGCTTTCCCTGTTGGATGTAAGCATATATCGGTTTGTCAGTTCGACCATAAGTCCCAATACAAATCCATGATAAAATCGTTCCGGATTTTCTTCTGACGGCTTTTTACCGGTATCAAAATAACTAAAGCTATCCATCGCAATCTCATTCATATAAGTATTCATTTCATCCAGATCATCCAATAGCAATGCCTGAATGAAATCATTATAATGGTCATTCTCTGAAAACCAGTCACGGACCATATCTTCAAACATAATCCGCACTTCCTTGTTAGTTAATGCAAGTTTATAATAAAAACGCCTTGTTTCCTCTGAAAAACCTGTTCCGGCAACTTTCAGATATCCACTGGCAAGCAACAGGCTCCACACAGCATTTTTCTTAAAATATAACTGCTTATATACAATCTGCTCCTCAATCGCGGTCGTTATTTCCTCCCCTGAAAGAAGTCTTTCAAAATCTTTTTTTACTTCCTTACTTCCCTCTCTAATCAACGTTCCAACCAGTCCGTTCGAACTGGTATTTGCCCAATATGTGTCAAATTTCTCCGTATCCAGATAATTAATGATTGACCATGGATTATAAATATCCATACACTGTCCAAATGTAAATCCATCATACCAGCTTTTTACATCCTGCTTTTTATCAGACAGGCCAAATTCATCTAACGCCTGAAAAACTTCCTTTTCTGTAAATCCAAAACAATCCGCATATTCTGCTGATGTAGTGGTGACTACTTTCAGATTATTTAAGTCTGAAAAAACGGATTCTTTACTGACCCTCGTGATTCCCGTCATGATTGCCCGCTCATAATAGGGATTTGTCTTAAATGTAGTGTTAAACAGACTTCTAATGAAACATACCATTTCATCCCAATATCCATTCATATACGCTTCCTGCATCGGGGTATCATATTCATCCAGAAGAATAATTGCCTTTCTCCCATAATACCGTGAAAGAAAATCTGACAGTTTATGAATCGTCCATATCGCAGTCGTATCCTCCATTCCATTTGTCACGCTGTGAAAATAGGCTTTCTCATTCTCTGTCAGAATAATTCCTTCAAGTAAAAATGTATGTTTATCGTACAAATCCGCAAGAATTTGGCAAATACATCTTTTTGCCCCTTCCAGATTCGTCTCCTTCACATTCGCAAAGGTAAGGCCTATCACCGGATATGTTCCCTGAATTTCCCTGTAATCTTCTTCCTCCCATATAGAAAGCCCTTCAAATAAATCCCTGCGCCCAGAGTATTTCACTGAAAAAAACTTCTCTGTCATACTCATATTCAGAGTTTTTCCAAACCTTCTGGGACGTGTGATCAACGTCACATCATCATCCGCTTCCCACCATTCTTTTATAAAACAGGTCTTATCCACATAGAAATTATTTTTTATCCTTATTTTTTCAAAATCCTGGCGTCCGATTCCTACTGTTCTCGCCATATAACCCATTTCCACCTTTCCTCCCCGACAGGCTGCATTCAATCATGGTCTGTGAGGCTCAGGCCGTAACCTGACAACATGAATGACAGATTTATCTTTTCCTAAAGATATTCCAACGCCTGCCGGATTTTACATCATCTTTCTGCTTATACTGATTATACCTTATCCATTTTTGAAGTACAATCCTTACTTTGCATCAAAAAAACAGAAAGAATGCAAAAGGTTACTGTTCACACGGCGTCATGCGCTTGCTGCACGGCGTCCGGCCAATAAAGTAACATTTGCCATCATATCCAGCCCCTCGCCGAAGGCGACTTAAAATGGGCTGAATACTGTTACTGGAGCACCCGTAGGGTGTGAACAGTAACTGCAAAAGTATTATGGAACAAGCGTCATCATTCTCATTCCGATTTCTGATATTGATTTTGCGGAATATTTCGGAGCATGACCTTGCACCGCTTTTTATAGCAGGTAATTCCGTATTTCAGGATATTCTCTACCCCATCATCTTCAAGGTCGTCTTCATACTTTGGATATTCGATCTGCTTTAAAGCTTCTTTACATGCCACGTCCAGATTCCCGTCATGGGCATATTTCACTTCTATGATAATTCCCATATCCCCGGTATCCGGTTCTACAAGAATACTCAATTTTCCACTTCATCTGCGCAGCCCCTTATTCAATTTCTACTTCTACATCATCCAAATCTTCTCTTGTGAGTCCCAGTTCCCTTATCATATCATCCTGGGATATTGTCTCCTCTGGATTGCAGCGTGCCATCCTGTTGTCTGCTTCTTCCTGCATAATATAGTCCGAGAGCATTTCCATCAGAGATTCATACTGATTTGGCGACATCAAAACGCATATCGGACGGTTATTTTTCATCACAATCTTCGTACCGCCAGACTCCACCTCCTCAAAAATCCTATTTGCCTCTCCTTTATTAAAACGGGTAATAGGTACAATGGATTTCATAACGCCCATAACAGACAGTTCACTCATAATCTGTCTCTCCCTTCTAAAAATGACTACTTATCTTCTAAAACTATATTATATGGAAATGCATCAAAATGCCAATTTTTATATAGATATTTTTATCGATAAATTTAACTTTCTAAAAGTGCCTCAAGATCTACAAGCAGTACATCCCGCTTCTCCCTTAAATCTGACACCGCACACCTTTTCCGCATCCTTCAGATAAAAAAGGTTCCGAACCGCACCTGCGGTCCGAAACCTTTTTTACTGTTTTATTCCTTCTGCGAATATCCATGTGCCTCTTCGAGCATCATATCCTTCACCTTCATCAGCCGGATCTGGGTACTTCTCTCGTTCTCATCCAGCTTCATGGTAATATACTTGATATTCGTCTCCGTTTCCGGGATGATGACATGTTCCAGCGCGTTTACACGCCTTCTTGTCTTTTCAATCTCCGCCGCCATCAGCTGGCAAGCTTTTTCGCATTCCGCAAGACGGATCATGTCCGGCAGGATGTCTGCCAGGGATTTGACCGCCCCGTCCAGGTCGCTGGAGGTAAATGCGAAACCATAGGAGTAGATGTCATTCTCATCTGCTGTCCTTGTCTTATACTCAAATGTCGGGATGTTTACACTCATGACATTCTGTTCCCCTGCCGCAAGGTTGATCTCCTGCTTGGGGGCCATCAATGCCGTCTTGAGGGCAGCCTCCGACATACCGGCCTTGGCGATTACGAAATTCTTGTTTGCGGAAAGGATTCCCGCTTCCACCCGTTTGCGTACTTCCATGTTTTCGCGTACCAGGTCAAGATACTGGCGCATCAGTTCATCACGCTTGTCTTTTAAGAGCTTGTGACCGCGGATTGCAGTGATCCGTTTCTTTTTCAGACGCGTCAGCTCCATACGGGTAGGATTCACCTGTTTTGCTGCCAAATGTAATCACCTCTCCTTCTTGATTCTTGCTTACTGCCTTATGCTCTGTACAAATTTCTGCGGATGCGTGCGCATGATATTTCAAATATCGGCGGCCTGATTCAGCGCAGTCGGCAATCACAGATTGCATTATATTTACACAAAGCAACCGGGGGGTTAACCCTGATAATACTTATCCAGGAACTTGTCGTCGATACGCTTCAACTCGGTTCTCGGCAGCATGGAGAGTAATTTCCATCCGATATCCAATGTCTCCTGGATATCTCTGTCAGCATTGTATCCCTGGGATACATATTCTGCTTCAAACGCGTCTGCAAACTTCGCATAGAGCAGGTCGATCTCTGTCAGCGCAGCCTCACCCAGGATAACCATCAGTTCCTTGGCATCCTTTCCGCGGGCATACGCGGAGAACAACTGGTTCATGGTATTGGCATGGTCCGCACGGGTCTTGCCTTCACCGATACCTTTGTCCTTCAGACGGGACAGGGACGGCAGTACGTCGATCGGCGGAGCGATACCTTTCCGGTAAAGGTCACGGCTCAGAATGATCTGTCCCTCCGTGATATAACCTGTCAGGTCAGGGATCGGATGGGTCTTGTCATCCTCGGGCATGGTCAGGATCGGGATCATGGTGATACTTCCCTTCTTTCCTGTCTGGCGTCCGGCTCTCTCATACATGGTCGCCAGGTCGGTGTACATATATCCCGGATAACCACGGCGTCCCGGTACTTCCTTACGTGCCGCGGAGACCTCACGCAGGGCGTCCGCGTAGTTGGTGATATCCGTCAGGATAACCAGAACATGCATATCCTTCTCAAATGCCAGATATTCCGCAGCGGTCAGCGCCATCTTCGGCGTTGCGATACGCTCGATGGCCGGGTCATTTGCCAGGTTGATAAAGAGGACGGTACGGTCAATGGCACCTGTCTCCTTAAAACTCTCGATAAAGAAGTTGGACTCCTCGAAGGTAATACCCAACGCAGCAAATACAACGGCAAAGTTTTCATCTGTTCCCAGAACCTTCGCCTGTCTTGCGATCTGCGCCGCCAGGTTAGCATGGGGCAGACCGGAAGCCGAGAAGATCGGCAGCTTCTGTCCGCGGACCAGTGTGTTCAGTCCGTCGATGGCGGAAACACCGGTCTGGATAAACTCCTCCGGATAGCTTCTTGCCGCCGGATTCATGGGCAGACCGTTGATGTCCATGCGGGCATCCGGCAGAATCGCCGGGCCGTCGTCAATGGGATTGCCAAGGCCGTCAAAGACACGTCCCAGCATATCCTCAGATACGCCCAGCTCCATGCTCCGTCCCAGGAAACGAACCTTGCTGTTGGACAGGTTGATACCTGTGGAGCTCTCAAACAACTGTACCAGTGCATCACTTCCGTTGATCTCCAGAACCTTGCACCGGCGGGTTTCCCCGCTTGCAAGCTCGATCTCTCCCAGTTCATCGTAGGTGACATTCTCTACGCCGCGTACCAGCATCAGCGGGCCTGCAACTTCCTGTATAGTTCTATACTCTTTCGGCATTTAGAATTCCTCCTTTCCCAATGAATTGGAAACCTCAACATGAAGTTCTTTGTTTACTTTGTCATATTCTACATCCAGATTGTCTTCTGTCACATATTTGAAACGTCCGATCTGCTCCCGCACCGGAAGGTCTACCAGCTTCTGCAGCGGCGCGCCCTGCCCCAGTGCCTCGACAGACAGGTCATAGTACGAGAGAACCAGATTCATCATCATATGCTGCTTCTTCAGAGAGGTGTAAGTATCTACCTCGTGGAAGGAGTTCTGATGCAGAAAGTCCTCACGGATGGAGCGGGCTGCTTCCATCTTCAGGCGGTCGCCTGCAGACAGCGCGTCCATACCTACCATCTTTACGATCTCTTCCAGCTCTGCTTCTTCCTGGAGCAGGGACATCATCTTCTGGCGGTTTTCTACCCAGTCTTCCGCAACCTGCGTATTAAACCAGTCTCTCATATTATCTACATACAGCGAATAGCTGGTCAGCCAGTTGATCGCCGGGAAATGTCTCTTATATGCCAGCGCGGAATCCAGTCCCCAGAACACCTTGACGATACGCAGTGTCGCCTGGGATACAGGCTCGGAAATATCACCGCCCGGAGGGGATACGGCGCCGATTACGGACAGGGCGCCTTCGCGTCCTTCTTTTCCAAGGGAGACCACGTGTCCCGCACGCTCATAGAACTGTGCCAGACGGCTTCCCAGGTATGCCGGGTAACCTTCCTCACCAGGCATCTCTTCCAGACGTCCGGACATCTCACGGAGCGCCTCCGCCCAACGGGATGTGGAGTCTGCCATCAATGCTACGGAATATCCCATGTCACGGAAATACTCGGCAATGGTGATACCTGTGTAAATGGATGCCTCACGGGCAGCCACAGGCATATCGGACGTATTCGCGATCAGAACGGTTCTTTCCATCAGGGACTGGCCCGTCTTCGGATCCTTCAGTTCCGGGAACTCGTTCAGAACGTCGGTCATCTCATTTCCACGTTCTCCGCATCCGATGTAAACTACGATGTCGGCTTCCGCCCACTTCGCGAGCTGATGCTGGATGACTGTCTTACCGCTTCCGAAAGGTCCCGGTACCGCAGCCACACCGCCCTTTGCGATGGGGAAGAAGGTATCTACAACACGCTGTCCTGTTACCAGCGGCATCTCCGGCGGAAGCTTTTTCTGGTAAGGTCTTCCGCGGCGGACCGGCCACTTCTGCATCATGGTCAGCTCTTTGTCGCCCTGTGCAGTCTCTACAACCGCAACCACGTCTTCTACCGTAAATTCTCCTGCTTTGATCTCTTTGATCCTTCCGGTTGTTCCCACCGGAACCATGATCTTCTGCTCTACGACGATAGTCTCCTGTACGGTACCGATCACATCGCCCGGCTCCACTTCATCCCCAACCTTAACGGTAGGAACAAAGTTCCATTTCAGGTCACGCTTCAGGGAGGGCACTTCCACACCACGCTTCAGATTGTTCCCCGAAACCTTCATAATATCATCCAGCGGCCTCTGGATTCCGTCATAAATGCTGGTGATCAGGCCAGGCCCCAATTCTACGGCCATAGGAACTTCCATAGACTCTACCGGCTCTCCCGGTCCCAGTCCGGACGTCTCCTCATATACCTGAATGGAAGCCTCATCTCCATGCATTTCAATGATTTCGCCAATCAGTCTCTGGTTGCTGACACGAACCACGTCAAACATATTCGCGTCGCGCATACCCGATGCAATAACAAGCGGGCCTGCGACTTTTTTGATTACGCCTCTGCTCATTTGACGAATTACCTCCAATTTCTTTATTCTTCAGAAAACAGAATATCTGATCCGACAGCCTGCTCCACCGTCTTCTTGACGCCTTCCACACCTGCCCCGGTATTCCCGGACACGCCCGGAATCTGAATGATCGCCGGCGTGGTCTGCTCCTGATATTCCGCTATTTCATCTTTAATTTCTGCCGCCACGGCTTCTGTAATATAGATGATTCCATATTTTCCGCCTGCAAGCTGGCGCAGCTTATCCCTGGCTTCTTCGGTGGTCTTTACCGGACAGATGCTAAGACCCAGCGTCGCGAAACCATAGATACTGTCGTAATCGCCGATAACTGCAATCTTATACATACATCTCCCTTACCCTTTCCCGAATCGCCTCATCCGGAAATTCATTCTGCTTTCCGGTCAGGATGATCCGAACTGTCTTGATCTCATTCTCCCTGGCAAGCTGATACGCCACCAGAGGCCCTACTGAAAACGCGTTGTACTTCTGGGGACGGATGGTTTCCATCATCCGGTTGTCGCACCAGCGTTCAAATGCGGACGGAGACTCCTCCAGAGCCTGCGCGCCTTCCGCATAGGCCGTTCCGGACAGGTATTCTCCGATTGCCTCCGGCCCGGACAGAGCCGCCTTGGCAAGCTGATCCGCGCTGACGCTTTCGCATTCCGCCAGGGCACGCTTCATGAAGTCCAGAGACTTCCCGGTCTTCTGGCATCGCACCGCAATCTTGATATCCGCAATGGCAACCGTAGACTCCGCGTAATTGCGGATGATCTCGTCCTTCGCGCTCATGCCTGCCTCATAGATGGCTTCGAGCGCCGCACGGTCTACGATCACGTCGCAGAGCTGGCCGTCCCGTGTATGAAGAAGCGTATCATATGCCTCCTGCGCCACGGCAGCCATGTTGTCCGGAAGACGGCCGAACTCCTTATTCTCCACGATCTCCAGCATCTCCCTTCCGGGGATCGCGCAGTCGTCGTAGAAAATATTCTCCGTCTGAACCTCGGTGCACACTTCCTTGATCGCCGCTTTCAGATTATGGTAGATCTTTGAATAAGAAAGCACGTCGAATACGGACAGATCCGGAGCTATTTCCCGGATCACTTCCCAGGTCTTCTCTTCCTCCCGCTTCAGCATTGCAGAGGCGTCAAGACCGGTCTCATGGTCTCCCCAGCCCTTTTCGCTCAACAGTTCCAGGCACTGCTTTTCACTCTGACAGTTCACAAGCTGGTCAATTACAGAATCCGTCAGCAGGGATGCTTCCAACGAACGTATACGCGCAACCGCGTAAGTATATTCTAAATCATTCAAAATATTCCCTCCTGTGTTATACGAAAAACCTGCCTTAGGCAGACTTTTTCGTATACTATGGTATACAGCTATGCGTAATCCCCGCATAGCTATATTCTATATAAATAACACCTCATGAACTTTATCGGACAAATAATCTCTCTTTGCGTCAAACATTGCCCGGATCGTACAATTCTCTTCCACACCGCCGTATACCAGGATAAAGCCGCCATCCATCTCTTTTGCTTCCGCGGACAGCTTCAGGCTTCCGCCCTTTTTCTGAGCGGCCTTTTCCATCTCGGCTTCAAATCCCTTCGGCATACGCTTCAGATCCTTCGCATTGAAAGAGATGATGCCGTCCCCAGGCTGGGCATATTTTTCGAGCATCCTTGTGATCATCCCGAAATATGCCGCGTCGTCCTGTGCGCACACCTTCTCATATGCGTTCTGGAGCACCTCCGCGATCACTTCCTGCTTTGCCTGGAGGATTGCCTGCTTCCGCTGCATCTCGCCGGATGACTTCACCCGATCCGCGTAAACCGCAACCGCCTCCTGAGATTTTGCCTGCAGCCTTGAAACCTCTGCTTCCGCCTCTGCCTTTGCTTCGCTGAGCATCCGCTCCGCTTTCTCATTGGCTTCCGCAAGCTTCACTTCTGCTGAGTGGTTCGCTTCATCCAGGATCTGACTTTTTATCTTGTCTAATCCACTCATCTATCACACCTCATACTTATCATTTTTTTCTTTCCGCCCGCGCAGCTTCCGGAAAATCCCCTTCCCGGCATGCCGCTGCGGAAGATCAAGCCGAATTATACCTGGATTCCGCTGACTGCCAAAATGGAGATCAGAAGCGCCAGAATCGCATAGGTCTCAACCATGGCCGGGAACAGCATTGCCTTACCGAACTGATCCGGTTTCTTTGCAACGATACCGATGGAAGCTGCCGCTGTCTTGCCCTGGGATTTTCCGGAAATCAGTCCTACGATTCCGATCGGAAGGCATGCTGCCAGGATCAGAAGACCTGTGGACGGAGAAATCTCAACCGCACCGCCGCCGATGATACCGATCTTGGACAGGGTGATGAATCCAACCAGCAGACCGTAGATACCCTGTGTACCGGGCAGAAGCTGCATGATCAGTACCTTAGCGAACTTGCTCGGATCTTCCGATACAACGCCTGACGCTGCCTGACCTGCAATACCAACTCCCAAAGCCGAACCCGCACCTGCAAGAAATACCGCACATGCCGCACCTAAAAGCGCATAAACAATTCCTAAACTTTCTAAAATCATTTCCTAGTCCTCCTTAATATCTGCATATTTTGTATTTTCTTTAAATGGATTGAACATTCTTCCGCCGCCCTCGTAGAACTTACCGAAAAATTCTACATACTGCAGACGGTTTGTGTGAACATACGCGCCCAGCAGGTTGATCGCCAGGTTCAGTGTATGTCCCACGATAAACACAACGATGAATAAAATCACGCCGAAGATGCCGTTGCCGGCCATGCTTCCCATCTGGTTGACAACCTGCGCGATAACGCCTGTTGCAAGTCCCAGGGCAAGAAGCCTGGAATAGGACAGCACGTCGCTGAGCCATCCTGTCACATTGTATAGATCATATGCGCCGAGCGCAATCCTGAGTCCGAAGTTCTTGTTCTCTCTGCCTGACATCAGCAGGATACCAACCACTCCGATGATTGCGAACGCTTTGCCCAGAAAGTTGACAAATTCCGGGAATACGATCTTCGCCCCTGCGACGGAAGCAAAAATGTCTGTCGGCAGGAACATGATGATCAGTCCGATCAGGAACAGGAACCAGAGCACAACATCACAGAAGAAATCCAGATATCTGTTGTCCTTGATGCACATATACCCTTTGATCCCCAACCCGGTAAACAGATGGATCAGACCGAACAGCATGGAGTAGATCAACAGCTTCATCGGGTCGTTCAGCGGAATGAACCAAAGAGCCGGTATCTCCACCTGATTGCCAAAGAATGTCCTGGACACCACATTCACCACATCTCCGAAGTAGCCTCCGAACATGACGCCCCAGAACAGTGTGGACAACCCGCACCAGAAAAACAGCTTCAGTGACTTTTTCATACCTGCTTCCATCCTCGGGAACTTCTTAAGCGCCGCGCCGCACGCAATGGATACGATTGCTCCATATGCCGCATCGGACAGCATCAAACCAAATAAAAATACATAGAATACGGACATAATCGCCGTAGGATCGACCTCTCCCTTTGCCGGGAGGCCGTAGGATTCCAGAATCCCTTCTGCACTCTCTGAAAACGAATTATTCTGAAGAAGCACCGGAGCTTCCTCGTCCTCTTTCAGTTTTTCCACATCGACTACACAGTCATACCTGCCTTCCAGCGCGCTTTTCAGCTTATCCGTATATTTTTCCGGCACATAACCGCTGATAAAAAATGTACGCTCTGACTGGGGCAGAGTTCCCAGCACCTCATACTTGTCTGCGCGGACGCGGTAATAGTCTGCAAGAAGCTTTAAGCTTTCCCGGCTGACTCCCAGGCCGGCCAGCTGCTGCTCGATCTCTTCGATCTTAAGCTCCCGGCTGTTGATCTCTGACTCCATCTCTGACCTTGCCGCGGCAGGTACCTGCTGCAGGATCTGAGACGGCCTTGCAAACCCTCTGCCGCGGAGCGCTTCTTCCACCTGACGCGCTTCCTCTCTCAAACAGAACACCGTCAGGTAAGTCCCTTCCTGACCCGCGGAGACGATATGCGCTTCATACCCCTGGGCCTCCGGCGCCTTCTCCGCGATCGCAGAATAAATCTGCTCCAGACTGCATTCTCCCGGCATGGTTCCGAGAAGCATCTCCGTATGCGTTGTCCCCTCATAGTCCATGGGGACTTCCAGCGGAAGCCATGGTTTCAGGCTTTCAATACTGTTCTCCAGCTTCAGGATCTCGGACTTCTGCTCTGCCCGCTCACGGTCCAGTGACTGGATCTGGTTCGCTGTCCGAAGCAGGGTTTCTTTGTCTCCGATGATCTGTTGGTATCTCTTCTGATCTACCAGTTCTTTCCCGGCGAGAGAAGACAGCATTGATTTTTTCTCCGGTGCGTATATCTGAAGAATATCCAGCGCACGGTCAACAGAGGCTGCTGCTTTTTCAAAGCTGCTTCTGGCATTCGCCGTATCCATCCGCCGGAAATCTTCATCTTCCTCCAGGAATTGGCTGACCTCCATGACGCCCATGCTCTGCAGCTTTTCCAGAATCGCTTTCCGGTTCTTCTTCAATGCGCAGATACTGATTCGCTGCATCTGCAATACCGCCATAATCGAATCCCTCCTTTTTCTTTCCTATTTTTTTGACTTTTCCAGGCGGCCTGTAATCCCTCCTTGAAAAATCATGCTTGATATCATCCGCAGTCACGGATCATATCTGACAGAAATGTCCGACACTTCGCACAAGACCATCTTCCAAGCGCAATTTGTTCACAACAATATGAAAGCCACCAATCCCCCCGGAATTGATGACGCTGTGCGTATCTGCGTACTTGAAAAATATCCCTGCTCCGTGCTGGATGGACACCCTCTGTCTCAAATCAGTTCCGATACCACAAGATTCACCGCCGCTTCGTGCTTCTGCTGGGCAAGCTCCTTGAGCGCCGCCACTTCCTTTCGAATCTCGGACATCGCTGAATCCAAATCCTGTGTACCTTTTTCTTTTGCCTTTTCCATATCGGACTGAGCCTTCTGCTTCATGTTCTGAATCTGTTCTGACTTCATTGCCTCTGCTTTTTTTGCTGCTTCATCCAGAATCTCTCTATACTTGGACTCAGCCTCTCTGACCACTGCTTCTGCCTTCGCTTCGGTCTCTTTAATTGCCTGAATTGTGTTCTCGACCATACCTGACTCACCTTCTTTCTAAGTACACATTTTATATCATACCACAATTCTTGGGATATAGTCTACAATTTTTTCATATTTTTCCAACTATCGTGCAATAATTCTGTTTTCATTTGAACAAACTGCCTAACCCGGACAAGCCGGAACCAAAATTTTGCCAAAATGCGCAAGATTTCGTTGTTAAGCGCCTAAAACACCGTCACTGTCTATCCTATTCACAGTTTCCTGAACTATGCGTAAAATATGTCCGGGCGGCGCGGCTGCCCGGACTTTTTTACGTCTCCCAGTCCAGACGGTGAAGCTGCCCCCGCGTCTCCATTCCGGCAAACCGGTTCTGCCGCAGCGCCTCGTACAGGATGACCGCGGCGGAATTGCCCAGGTTCAGGGAACGGATCCCCCCGATCATGGGAATCCGAACGCAGTCCTCACGGTGACGGGCCAGGATCTCTTCCGGAATCCCGGCGCTTTCTTTTCCAAACATGATATAGCAGTCCGGCTCGTACCGGATCTCCGTATACATCTTTTCCGCTTTTGTGGTCGCCATATAAACCCTGGCCTCCGGATTTTTTTCCAGGAAATCTTCATAGTTGATGTAAGTAATGACATCCAGATCCTTCCAGTAATCCATCCCGGCACGGCGAAGCGACTTTTCATCCAGCCGGAAGCCCAGAGGTTCGATCAGGTGGAGACGGCTTCCCGTCGCCGCGCATGTTCTTCCGATATTTCCGGTATTGGCCGGGATCTCCGGTTCCAGCAATACGATATTCAGCATTTCTTTCCCTCGCTTTATATTCAGATCCCTTCCTGCTCATTGCGGAGTCTCTGGATGAAATGTCCCAGCCTTCCCAGCGCCACCTTCAGGTCTTCCAGGGAATATGCATAGGATATCCTTAAAAATCCTTCCCCGCAATCTCCGAAGGCGCTTCCGGGCACCACGGCCACCCGCTCTTCCTTTAGAAGCCTTGTTGCAAATTCGTCGGAGGACATCTGGAACTCCTCGATACTCGGGAACACATAAAATGCCCCGTAAGGCTCAAAGCATTCCAGTCCCATCCTGGCGAACTCATGCATCAGAAACCGTCTTCTCTGATTATATGCCTTGCGCATCTCCTCCACTTCCTCTTCGCAGCCGCGCAGTCCTTCCACAGCCGCGTACTGGCTGTTGGTGGGTGCGCACATGATCGCGAACTGGTGGAGCTTAATCATCTGCTTCAGGATAGCCTCCGGACCGCAGCAGTATCCGAGACGCCACCCGGTCATTGCGAAGCCTTTGGAAAATCCGTTGATTACGATCGTCCTTTCCCGCATTCCGGGCAGGCTGGCGATGGAGACATGATCTCCCTTGTAGCTGAGCTCTGAATAGATCTCATCGGAAAGGACATAAAGATCGTGCTCTTTGACAAATTCCGCTACCGGCTCCAGGTCTTCCTTTGTCATAATGGAACCGGTCGGATTGTTCGGAAACGGCATCACCAGGATCTTCGTCCGGCCGGTGATCTTTTTTTCCATGTCCTCCACAGTCAGCTTAAATTCGTTTTCATTTTTCAGCTCCACGATCACGGGAACCCCGTCCGCCATGATGGTGCAGGGTACATAGGACACATAGGAGGGTTGGGGAATCAGCACCTCATCACCCGGATCCAGCATGCACCGCAGCGCCACATCGATAGCTTCGCTGCCGCCCACCGTCACCATAGTCTCTTTTTTGGGGTCATAGGATACGTGGATCTTCCGGTCCAGGTAACGGCAGATCTCGTCCCGCAACTCCTGCAGCCCGGCGTTGGAGGTGTAAAAAGTCCTCCCTCTTTCCAGAGAAAAGATGCCTTCCTCCCGAATCCTCCAGGGCGTATCAAAATCCGGTTCCCCGACACCCAGGGAAATGACGTCGTCCATCTCGCTTGCGATGTCGAAAAACTTCCGGATTCCGGACGGCCTGACCTGCGTAATTTTTTTTGCGATAGGGTTTCTCATTATGGAGTCACCACCATCCTTTCGGATTCCGTCTTAGGCACCATGATCGTCCCGAAGTCTTTATATTTTTTCAGGATGAAATAGGTTGCGGTGCTGATCACGGAATCAATGGGAGCCAGCTTTTCGGATACGAAGCGGGACACCTCTTTGAGCGTCTTGCCTTCCAGAGTCACCAGCAGGTCGTAACCGCCGGAGATCAGGTATACCGCATGTACCTCCGGGTAGTTGTAGACGCGCTCCGCGATCCGGTCAAAGCCCTGGTTCCTCTGGGGGGTCACACGCACCTCGATCAGTGCGGTCACCTTCTCTGTGCCGGTCTTGTCCCAGTCGATCAGCGTATGGTATCCGCAGATCACTTTTTCCTTCTCCATCTCCGCAACTTCATTTGCCACTACGGCTTCCTCCAGCCCCAGCAGCACGGACAGCTCTTTTAAATCAATCCGGCTGTTCCTCTCCATATTTTTTAAAATTTCATTTCTCAATGTCAAACGATTTTCCATAGCGTTCCCTTCCAACTATAATTTTTCATATTGCTCTGTTCAGATCAACGGCATAAAAATTGTACTTCCCTGCTGCCGTTCCATTGCATGCCCGATACCAAAGGGCATTCTGTCATAGCCATTTTTTTATTACGATAAACGTTCCGCCCACCACCGCATCAATTCATCCGGGGCCGGACGGTCCAGAAATCTGCTCTCTTCTCCGCTTGTGACCACCCGCGCATTCCCTGCAGTAGTGACCCCAAGCACACTGGCTCGCGCGCCGCCCTCACTGAGAGCCTGCGCAAGCCGTTCCCCGTGTTCTGTGATCATCAGGACACTTCCCGCGGAAGTCATCTGATAGGGGTTCAAATGATAGTATTCGCATAGCTCCACCGTCTCCTGGCGGATACTCATTTTTTTCAGATCCACGTTCAGGCCCACGCCTGCCGCTTCTGCCAGTTCCCAAAGCGTCCCCAGGATGCCGCCGCTTCCGATCTGCTGCATGGCCGTCACGCTGCCGGATGCCATACGGATGGCCTCAAATCGGAAGAGCTCACTGTCCAATTCCCGCATCTGACGCAGGAAGGCAGGAGAAAAACGTCTGCCCAGCTCTTCCAGGCATTCATCCAGGATCCGCAGCATCCCTTCCAGGCCGATATAACCGCACAGCACGATGTCCTGCCGGGGCATCGTATCTACCAGACGCAGCAGCTTCGCTTCCTCTGCCTGCCCCAGGGCCGTCACCTGGATCAGCACCTGCCGGACTGCCGGGCTGACCTCCGCCTGCATGCCTGCAATGGGAATGTGAAATTTCCGGCAAAGCCGATCCATCTGCCGGATCATTTCCTGCAGCAATGCTTCCTCCGCATTTTCCGGAAGTGTGATCGAGACTGAGATTCCCATCGGCACGCCGCCTCTGGCAGCAATGTCATTGACTGCTTTCGCGGCGGCATAGGTTCCAAGGGACGGAGCCTGCCCGAAAACGGAGGCGGAAGCGGTCAGCGGGATCCCTTCCGGAGACCCGCTCATTGCCGTACACGCCTCGGCCTTGGAGGGCTTCAGAAGGAAATCTGCTTCCCAATCGCTGTTCAATTGTCTTTGTACGGACCGGTTCCATACGGTCTGCGAAAGCTTTCCTGGCTTCATGTTCTCCTCCTGATCTCCTTGCTGAATCTCTTTACTGTGTGCCGTCTGTATTCTCTGTGCCGGCCGAGCCGTATAGGATCTCATTCATGGTATTCATGATCGTTTCTTCATTCTGGGTCATAATGGCGCTGTTCATCCTGTCTGTATCAGCCGGGTCATCTGAGAGAACGCCTACGCCGTAGGTCTCCGGCACCGCCATATACTGGCTGTAATTGATCACGTCCCGGCTGACCTCCTGACCATTTTCCGTAACCACCTTCCAGAGCTGGGCCGTGATCTCCGGATGGGCATAGCTCTGAATCGCATAATATCCGATATAGTTTTCCGTTGCTACAAAACGAGTCCCATCCGTATCTTCACTCTCTGTACTATCGCTGATGAATGTCAGAGTACGGTCCGGACTTCTGGTTTCCTTTCCATATATATTGAAGGTCAGATTTCCTTCCGCGAGCACAGCCTGGATGTAGATCGGGGAATCCAGATTATTTTTAAAAACCAGATCCAGCAGGTCATCCGCAATAGCCGCGTCCTTGGATGCTTCCACATAGGACACGAGCATGGAATGAGGATAACGCTCCACGATCTCCAGCTCCGCGAACAGCAGCGCATTATAAAGAGTAGAGGACACCTGGCAGATACCGCCGCCCATCGTCTGCACCACCGTATTGCTCTCATAGGAATCCGCCTCGGCATAACCGTTTTCAATGGTATAGGGCTCCATAGCCTCATTGGCCGACTGTTCCTCCCCCGGACGCAGCAGGATTCCGTTCAGATGATTTGCTCCGGATTCCACGTTTTTCGTCCGGCCTTCCCCGCTCTCTCCATAATATGTAGTGTAGCTTCCCAAAATATCTGTCAGTCCGGCCAGGTCTTCCTCGGTGACAGGAGCATCTTTTTTTTCTATGACCGCCTGAACATTGCCCGGTTTTCCGTCCCAGTCGTCATTTAAAAATCGGGTCAGGTTCTCAATCGTCCGTTCCGTATCCAGGACTTCTCCCTCATGCGACTCAGTCACCTGAATCCCTTCTGGTGCCTGCACGATCGCGGCATTTACCGGAGTTTCTAAAAATGCCTGTGAACGCGTGGAAAGAACCTTGGACGCCTCACGCTCTCCCAGTTCATATTCCAGCGGAATGCGATGCCGCAGTTTTTTCTTCTCCGCTTTTTTGATCAGCTTGTAGGACTGCGTCGTATTTCCCGTCTTGCCAAACTCCACGGCATCGTCCACAGCAGTCTCAAGCTTTGGCGAGGAAAGCCCCAGTTCTTTCAGGGAAGCTTCGAATTCTTCCCCTTCGGAAATCCTTAATGTAACCATCACCGCGCCGCAGTCTGCCACTTCTTTTTGTACTGCTTCCAGCGCTTCCTTGCGGCTCATCCCGGATACATCCGTGTGGCCCACAGAAACGCCGGAAAGGATCTTGCCGTCATCGTGCTTTTTTACGTAGCCGCGCAGAACCGACTGGGTCCCGGCAAACACCACCGCCGCACAGATCAGGACGAATCCCATCAGGCACAGGTCGCGCAATGTCTGACGCCGGATCCGCCTGCGTCTTCTGCGCCGTTTCCTCTTTGTAGTCATCTTTTTTCAATCACCTTTTTCGGTTATACCAGGTAGGGAATTATCATCGTTGCTACCATTGCGACAATCAAAAGTAATATCAAAACTGCCGCGATCTTGCGGAATTTTTTATTATAAAAATTCATGTTCTCGACTCCTGTTTTAAAGCTGTGCCAGAAGGCATCCCATGACGGCCGGTAAGCCGTTTTATTCGGTATCCTTCTTGCTGTTCTGAATAGATACATAAGATTTTAGCATTTTACAGGCCCTTTTTCAACCATTTCGTAAAAGTTCATGTTCATTGTACACGATAGCCCGAAATCCTGTTTTTGTCGATATTACAAAAATTTCCGGCTGTGCGGTTAGAAATTTTTGTTTTCCGCCGCCGAATGCATTGACATTTCCGCAAAAACCATGTAAAATTAAGACTCGTGCAGCCGGGGTGTTAGCGGTACCTTGTACCTGCAATCCGCTATAGCAGGGGTGATATTACGCTGAGGGTGCTGATCTGCAAAGCTGCCCTTGGTAAGTGGCGATGAAGATCCGGGTCTCATGCGACGGGAATCTGTGAACCGTGTCAGGTCGGGAACGAAGCAGCACTAAGCAGAACCTTCCGGGTGTTGTGAGGGTGCCTGGGTCGAGTTAACTGCCAAGGTAACGTTTGTGGAGATGCATTCGAAGCGTAATGCACGTAAAAATATGAATCGCTTATTGGAAAAGCTGCCTTGTAACGGTCAGCTTTTCTTTTTTGCCTTCTGCCGCTCCCGCAGCTCCCGGAAGAACTGCTTCATCATCTCGCTGCATTCCTCACCCAGCACTCCGATCGTCAGGTCCGCCTGATGGTTAAATTCCTTCATGTCCAAGAGGTTCAAGATAGAACCTGCACAGCCGGCCTTGGGGTTCATGCATCCCACGACGACCCGCGGGATCCGCGCCTGCACAATGGCCCCGGAGCACATCTGACAGGGTTCTAAGGTGACGTACATGGTACATTCCTCCAGCCGCCAGTCCTCCATTTTTCTGCATGCCTTTCGAATGGCAGTGAGTTCTGCATGGGCCAGTGTATTTTTATCCACGGTACGGCGGTTATAGCCTCTGCCAATGATCTTATCCCGGTACACGATCACACAGCCGATAGGCACCTCTTCCAATGCGTAGGCCTTCTTCGCCTGGCGGATGGCCTCCCGCATATATTTTTCATCCTTCTTGATATCCGTCCCCTGATGCGAAGCGGGATTCTGGTTCAGCTCTTTATTGAGATTTTTTATATTCTGGTCCATGTGTTTTCCTTTCTGCCGCGCTCCTTACGGTCACACTTGAAACAGCTCTTCTTTTTCCGCCCGGCCTGCCCCTGCCTGTATATTAGCTATTGTTGTCTTGATCTGTTTATCAGGGCAGTTCTTTTTCCCATCCGCGCTGAATACACTATTGGTAGAAATGACAAGACTGGAGGCAAATATGAAACCTGGTATTTTCTATCTTTATGAATATAACAATTCGCAAAAGCTCCGCAACGCCGGTTTTCTGAAAATCACCCGGTATTACCGCTCCTGTACGCTGATGCTCAATGCCCGGGGCATTCCGGTAGCTTATTCGGATACGATAAAACTCTGTGCCTTTTATCTGGAAAATGATCTGACAAACTCTTCTGTCCTTGCGGAAATCACCTGTACGAACCATGCTTTTTCCGCAAGGCTCAATTCCGCAGAATCCCGTTTTCCCGAAGGGCATACGCTGGATACGATCGACGGATTTTTTCTGCCTCTTCCGAACGGGCATATACTTGCCGCAGCCGCCCCCGGTATAGCGGTCGATCCGAAGAAGCTGCTCGCCGCGCCCTCAGATCATGCCGCACCCGAAAAGGAGTCCGGGGATGATTCTCCTTCGAGTGATCATTCCTCTGATACATTCATGGAATTAGAAGCAGAATCGCTTCAAGAATGCGGCACTGAGGCCCCCGCTGAACCTGATCCCATCGACAGCGAACCGGAAAGCTGTGAAAGTACCGCTCCGCCCGAACAGAATGCCTCAGCGGAACAAGAATCCCCAGACGAGCAGGACATTCCCTTTGAACAAGAATGCAGCCCTGAACCGGACAATGAACCTGAATCAGACAATACACTTGAATCAGTCTATGCACCTGAATCGGAATGCTCGCCCGAGCAATGCACTCCTGCCGGGTCATCTTCCTGTGACGGACAAAGCCCGGCCATGGAGCAGCCACCGCACAACGGACAAAATCCGATCGCGGAACAGCCTTCACAAAGCCAGGATTCCTCCGCAAATCCAACCGCTCCCACGCAGACTGTCAAGAAGATCCAGCGTTCGGAGATGTCGATCCTGCCGCGGAAGTACTGGCACCTTGCCAACAACAGCTTCCTGCTCCACGGATATCACAATTATCACCATCTGCTCCTGATCGAAAAGGACGGCCATTACTGGCTTGGTGTCCCAGGCATCTATGATCCCCGGGAAGCCAGAGCCGCCAGATTGTTTGGTTTTCCGCAGTTTACCGATTCCTACAATGATTCCCTGCAGCTCACGGATGACGAGTGCAGTCCACAGGAAAACTTTGGATACTGGTGCTGTTTCCTGAAATAAATGTATGCAGCATCATTCATACGATCCCATTCAGTTCCTGGTACAGCCGTTTTGCATAGCTGTCCGTCATGCCGCAGACATAATCAGTCACCAGAAGCAGGCGGAGATAGAGCTTCTCCGCTTCGCTTTTTCCCTTAGCCTGATGGTGGTAGGCATTCACATAATTATCTGATATAAAGGAAAATACTCTTGTATCCATGGAGGTCGGCTTTTTCCCGGTGTCGTAGTAAAGCACCGCCGATACCAGCTTATCCATCAGGAAATCCAGGATCACACCCTCCGCGATCTCCATCTTATAAATGTCATTGGAGCAGAATACTTTTTTATAGGCCATTTCCCCGAGCAGCTTCATCAGCTTTTCTCCGCAGGTTCCGCAAAAAAGGGTTCTGTCGTATTCGCCTGCCATGATCCTCTCATAATTAGACGTAAAACCGTCGGTAGCACAGGTAATCAGCACGCCCTGAAGCCGGACTACCCAGTTTTTGACCGCATAGCTTTCCGGGTTCCAGATCCCTTTTTCCAGCCCTCTCTGGTAGTAGACCTGCAGCTTTTCCAGCGCGTCAAATCCGGGACAACAGCAGCCTTCGCCCAGCCTTTTCAGTTCTTCCACCAGCATGTTGTAGGTAATATAGCCTTTTACAAATGCATCCTCAATATCTGCCGTGCTGTATGCCAGGTCATCCGCCGCTTCCAGGATATAGGTCAGAGGATGCCTGTTGGAGCCGGTACCCGTCTCCCGGGAAATCTCCCTGTAGATCTCCTGCTCTGCGTAATAATACCCCATCTTCCCGTCCTTGATATTTCCCGTCGTTTTATCAATTCCCGTGGACGGAACCGGATATTTGACAATGGTATCCAGCAGGGCGCAGGTCAGATTCATCCCATTTTCGTCCACCAGATAATGCAGCTTCGTGACAAGCCGCAGAGCCTGCGCGTTTCCCTCAAAATGGTAAAAATCTTCCTTCATCTGGGGTTTCAGGATATCCTCCACGGGCTTACCGTAATATTCCAGTCGTTTCAGATTCCTCTCAAACCACTCCCGGATAGCCAGCTCTCCAAAATGTCCGAAGGGCGGATTGCCGATATCGTGGATCAGGCCGGCGCACTGCAGGATATGGCAGATATCCTCCTTCATCTGCATCGTAAACCCGGGATCCATCTCCCCGGTCAAAAGCTTTTGTCCGATATTCTGTCCCAATGATTTCGCAAAGGAAGAGACCTCCAGGGAATGGGTCAGCCTGGTCCGGATGAAATCACTTTTGTCCAGTGGAAAAACCTGGGTCTTGTCCTGCAGTCTCCGAAAAGACGCGCTGCCGATGATACGGTGATAATCCTTTTCAAATTCACTTCTCAGGTCGGCCGATCGTTTCGCCGTATAATAGCCGCCCCGCATACGCTTTGCGGAAAGCAGTGTATTCCATTCCATGATCTGTCTTCTCCCTTCCTTCGTCTCCGCACGGAAAGCCTGCCGCCCGCAGACTTTCCTCATACGATGATATACAGAACATCAGCCCCATATAGAATGGGGCTGTTCTGTTTTTTCATAATTCCTGATGTTCCCGCATTTTAATCCAGATAGATCGGCGGCTCATAATCTCTGCCGAGAAGCGTCTTCTTCCGTTCCTGATACCCAAGGAATGCCCACTCCGTCATGTCTGTCCAGCCATGCTGGAAACGGTCATAGACCTGTACATAGCCGATCCTGGTAGGATGCATCCGCACGCTGTTGGTCTGGTATTCACGACCGGTATACGGATTCATCTCCCCCAGCTCCAGGTTTTCCTCTGCATCCTCATATCGGATGACCGGTTCAAAGTCTTCTGGCTCCGGGTCTTCCTCCTCTTCCACCTGCCTTACCGCAGGAACCGGCTCCGGCACTGCCGGAACCGCCGGAACGGCCTGGGCAGAAGGTGCCATGCCCGTATTCACATTCGGATGGATGCTCTCCTCCAGCTCGTCCAGTTCCTTATGGATCATGTACAGCTCTCCGATCGTCATATCCCGCTCTTCCGCAGCCGCGGTCTCCTTCGGCGTTCCCAAGTCCTGCCTCTGCTCTTCCCTGTCATAGCGCATTTCTGGACCGGCATCCGGCTTCTGCTCTTCCATGTCATAGCGCGCTCCTGTACCGGCGCTCGGCTTCTGCTCTTCTATGCCATAGCGCACTCCTGTACCGGCGCTCGGCTTCTGCTCTTCTATGCCATAGTGCGCTCCTGTACCGGCGCTCGGCTTCTGCTCTTCTATGCCATAGTGCGCTCCTGTACCGGCGCTCGGCTTCTGCTCTTCCTCGCCGCCATACATCCCTGGACTGTTCCCGGTTTCCATACCGTCCCCGGACTTGTGCTCTTCTGCGCTGCTATCCTCCTCCGCACGGTCTGCGGTTCCTGTTACGGCATCCCATTTTTCCTTCTCCGCTTTTTCCGCCGCGGCAAGGATCGCCTTCCTGTCAATCCTCTTTGTTTTGAAGCCTCCGTATAAAAGATCCGCCTCATCCAGATCCTCGGAATCCTCCGGATCCAGAATATCCAGCTCCAGCAGATCCTCGCCGTCATCATAATCTGACGTCTCTCCCGATTCATCGGCATATGCGTCTTCCATCGACGCGTCCCGGCTGCCGACAGGCGCTGCCTCCTCTTTGCCCTCAGTCATTTCCATCATTTCTCCCGCAGACGGCATCCGGTCCGCATCCTGAGGCACAGCCGCTTCCTCTTTCCTGTCCGGCTCTTCCGCCGCTGTTTCCGGCGTATCCTGGTCAAATACAAGCACCTGCTGGTAAAAACCATCGTCCTGGGTTTCTTTTTTCTTCTTCGGCTGCACCTTCGGATGCTTTACATATTTCAAGAGGAGTTCTTCCATCGGCTCTGTCTTTTCTCCTGCCTCATTTTCCACCGGGAAAATGCTCAGCTGAAAGGGGCATCCCAGGATCTTCGCAATCATACGCATATCCTTTTCCTGGAAATTATCTCTCCCAAGCCGCTGCGTCAGATTCTGCCGGGACATCTTCTTCCCCGTAGTATCCTCGATCAATTCCGCCAGTTCTTTTATTGTCATACCCTTACGGCTTAAAATGATCTTGACCTGTTCGCCAAATGACAAAACTTCCATGGTCTTCCTCCTCTTTCATTTCCGTATATTTTTACTATGAAGAACACCCTCATAGAAATTTTTCCGTTTCAACTGCACTTTTTTCATTTTATCAAATCACTTTTTAACCGTCAACAGTTCTTGTCAAAATCCGATAAATCAAAGGAAAAAAAAGACGGCGTCCCCACGGTATTCCAGTGGGAACGATCGCGCCTTTTCTCAGATCACTTTTTTCCGCGACGCGGATTTTTTACCGCAGCCGATCGGAACAGCTGTCAGGTTCCGCCGCTATAATTTTTCCAGTGTCTCATTGGAGCCTATGAGCATCAGAATCATATCCTCTGTCAGCGGCACGTCCGGATTGGGGGTGATCTCCACACGGTCCCCCTCCTTGATTCCCACCACGTTCACTTCATGGGATCTTCTCACGTCCAGCTCCTTCAAAGTCTTTCCCACCCAATAGGAGGGTGTCCGGATCTCTACCACACTGTAATCCGGCGATAAGGAGATCCAGTCTGCAAAGTTTGCGGACAGCAGGTTCTTCGCGATCCGCTTTCCCATCTCCACCTCCGGAAATACGATCGTATCCGCGCCAATCTTCCGCAGCACCGCCGCATGCCTGTCATCCCGCGCCTTGCACAGCACACGGGGAATCCCGATCTCCTTCGCTACCAGGGTCGCCATAATGCTGGCCTCCATATCCTCTGCCACGGCCACCACCACCCCGTCAAAATTGTTCAAACCCAGGGACGGGAGCAGATCCGGGTTGCCAATATCCGCCTGCATGGCATAGGTCACCAGGTCCGCCACCTCATTGACCCGCTCCATATCCATATCCACCGCCACAACATCGCATCCAAGCTGCTGCAGCGTAACCGCCACGCTTGCTCCAAATCCTCCCAGTCCCAATACAATGAATTGCTTCTTCATAATCCGTTCCTTTCACGACATTTTCCTTTATTCCTGTGAAGCAACGAGCCAAATAGCCATACTCAGAGGCCATCCGGCCGTTTCACAAGGTATATCTGCATGGATATTTGGCGGCTGCCCCGTCATCCCACCATGATCTGCTCCTCCGGCAGACTCCGGATCCGGTCCCTGGGATGTGTCTTTCCGGCAAACATCAGCGCCATCGTCAGAGGGCCCAGCCTCCCGATATACATCATCACCATCAAAACATACTGGCTGGCTCTGCACAGCCGGGGCGTCAGATCCGCGGTCAGCCCCACGGTCCCTACCGCGGATGCGGTCTCATAGATCACATTTTCCAGCAGGATGCTGTCAGGCTCCAGAAAGAGCACCGCGATCGTGCCTGCGATAAATACGGCAAAAGCGACCATCACAACCGCAAAGCCTGTCCGAAAATTCGCCACCGTGATTTTTCTTCCCATGCATTCCGTGTCATTTCCTCCCCGAACAAATGTCAGGCAGGCAAGAAACAGCATGGCAAAGGTGGTCGTCTTGACTCCGCCCGCGGTTCCTCCGGGAGACCCACCGATAAACATCAGGATCGCGCAGAACAGCTTGGACTCCGTATGCAGCGCCCCCTGGGAAACGGTACAGAATCCGGCAGTCCTCGTCGTCACAGACTGGAACATGGAGGCCATCAGCTTCTGGCCCATGCTCAGTTCCCCGATGGTATCCGGATTCCCGTATTCCGCCAGAAATACGAAAACAGTTCCGGCAAGGATCAGAAACACCGTCATCATGATAGCCAGCTTGGACTGCAGCCGCAGCCTGGTAAACCACCAGCGTTTCGGTACTTCCCCCCGGATCAGCCTGCGGTTGTTGTCGATCACGTCAAACCAGACCGTAAAGCCGATACCGCTTAAGATAATCAGCAGGATCGTCGTTACATTGATGACCGGATTGGTCACATAAC
The DNA here is from genome assembly GCF_056796775.1 of Schaedlerella sp. NCBI lineage: Bacteria > Bacillati > Bacillota > Clostridia > Lachnospirales > Lachnospiraceae > Schaedlerella > Schaedlerella sp. Next base: position 167,786 of record NZ_JBQIKP010000002.1, on the reverse strand, counting down.
TGCTCAGGCTGCCGCTCCCCAGGATGTCGATCCCCGCGTTGCAGAATGCGGAGACCGCATGAAAAACAGAGTATCCAATCCCCCGGACCAGTCCGTACTCTGGAATAAACTGGAAGGCATACAGCACTGCTCCGGCGCCCTCCACCGCAAAGGTGCCCAGGATCACCTTTCTCACCAGCCTCACGATCCCGCCGAGACGGTCCGCCCCGTAAGCTTCCTTAAGCACCACTCTTTCCTGGATGGTGATCTTTTTGTTCAGCAAAAATAAAAACAGCGTCCCGCAGGCGATCACCCCAAGCCCGCCGATCTGGATCAGCAGGAGCAGTATGACCTTGCCGAACAATGTAAACTGGGACGCCGGGACTACCGTTACCAGTCCTGTCACGCACACCGACGTTGCCGACGTAAACAGCGCATCCGTAAATGCGATCGGCTGCGTGTTGCTGACCGGAAGGTATAAAAGCACCGCTCCAAGCAGGATCACGCCCAGGAAGCCTGCCGCCGTCACACGCAGCGTATTCCATCTGGTATTTCTCTTTTTCCTCATAATTTCATCTCCTGATAGTATTCTACTAGAAGAAGCACGAACCGTCAAGAAATGAAATCATGCAGAGCATACAGAAAGCCTGTTACAGGTCACGCCTTGACCAGGCGTGCCCTGTAACTCAGGCCGCCATTTAAAACTGCCTGTGGCAATGGACGGCCTGAATCCCAGCTTTTATGTGCATCCTCCTGACCAATCAGCGTAGCGATTGGTCAGTGTGTGACATGTAACGAAAGCCTGCCGCCGGCAGTCTATTCCGCATACGTTGATATGCAAAATGCGCACCCATAAAAGAGTGCGCATCCATATCAAGCTCTATTCTACATCCTGCAGCGCCGCAAAATCTTCTTCTCCGGTTCGGATCTTCACGACCTTATCCACATTGTAGACAAAGATCTTTCCATCTCCGATATGGCCGGTATAGAGCGCCTTCTTGGCCGCTTCTATGACAGAATCCACCGGAATCTTGCTGACCACCACCTCGATCTTGACCTTCGGGAGCAGTGTCGCGTCCATCTCTACTCCACGGTACATCTCTCCGGCTCCCTTCTGGATCCCGCAGCCCATCACCTGGGTCACGGTCATGCCGGTAACGCCCAGGTCGTTCATCACCTTCTTTACCTTCTCATATCTGGACAGCTTGGAGATGATGACCACCTTGAAAATACCCGCAGCAGATGCTGCCGCCGCATCCGGCATCTTCACCACCTTGACAGCCGCGTTTTTCTGTACCGCAGATGCCGACTCGTATTCCGCATTTCCAAGATCCGTGTTTTCGTTGACCTCCATCGTCATCGTGTTGGAGATATCCATGATGCTGAAGCCTGCATACGCGGATGGCAGTCCGTGTTCGCAGGAGTCCAGCCCGACGATCTCTTCCTCTGCAGTCACACGCAGGCCGGCCGTTGCATTTATAATGAAAAACGCGATCGTGATCGTGACTGCCGTCCATGCGCAGACACTGACCACACCGACGATCTGTTTTCCCAGCAGATCAAATCCGCCGCCGTAGAACAGTCCCACGAAGGTATCATTTCCAGGAGCAGAGGTTGTGGCAAACAGGCCCACTGCCAGGGTTCCCCACACCCCGTTCATGAAATGAACCGCCACTGCGCCTACCGGGTCATCCACTGCCAGCACATAATCCAGGAACCACACGCCGAATACCACCAGAACACCTGCCACCGCGCCGATGATGATGGAGCCGAAGGCATCCGCCACGTCACAGGGCGCTGTGATCGCTACCAGCCCGGCCAGAGAAGCGTTCAGGCACATGGAAACATCCGGCTTGCCGAATCGGATCCAGGTAAATATCATACATACCACCGTGGCAACCGCCGGAGCGATGGTCGTCGTCACGAAGATCGAGCCCAGCTGCGCCACACTTGTCGCTGCCGCGCCGTTAAAGCCGTACCAGCCAAGCCAGAGGATAAACACGCCCAGACAGCCAAGCGGAAGGTTGTGTCCCGGAAATGCGTTAACCTTGGTCACCTTCCCTGACGCGTCCCTGGAAAACTTTCCGATACGGGGTCCCAGGATCTTTGCGCCGATCAGCGCGGACAGACCGCCTACCATATGGATCGCGCAGGAACCCGCAAAATCATGGAAGCCCATCTGCGCCAGCCAGCCGCCGCCCCAGATCCAGTGCGCTTCAATGGGATAGATCAGCGCAGAGATCGCACCGGAGTAGATGCAGTAGGACAAAAACTTCGTCCTCTCTGCCATGGCCCCGGACACGATCGTTGCGGTGGTCGCGCAGAATACCAGGTTGAATACAAAATTGGACCAGTCAAAATCCGCATAGCTCGTGAAAATATCGAAACCCGGCTTTCCGATCAGCCCCATCAGGTCTTCTCCCAGAAGCAGCCCGAAACCAATCAGGATAAACATCACCGTGCCGATGCAAAAGTCCATCAGATTCTTCATCAGGATATTGCCCGTATTCTTTGCCCTTGTAAATCCCGCCTCTACCATGGCAAAGCCTGCCTGCATCCAGAACACCAGCGCCGCGCCGATCAGGAACCAGACGCCGAATAATTCGCCGTCCACTGCCATCAAAATTTCTTCCGTCATAATTATTCCTCCTTCATCTTTTCTGCCGGACAGACATTTCTATCCGTCCGCAAATGCAGAACCTCTGCCGCTGGCAGCTTTTCTGCAAACAATGGTATAAAAATGGCGGGGCAAAGTCTTCCTTTACAAAAGAAGCGCCTTTGCTCCGCCATATGATACCAGCCAGGGTAAAAATACCCGTAAAACCCAAAAAAGAGGCTATGAACTGTTTCATAGCCTCTTTGCTTTACGGATAGCATCATACCACTGTATTTCCGGATTGTCAATACTTTCACACAGCGAAAATTTACATATATTTTATATTTGTAAATTTTCTATAAACCAGTACTTGAATAAATCCTGATTTTTTCTATATTTCACAATGAAAAATTCCGTCTGTACGGTTGGATTCTCTAAAGAACCTCCAGCAGACTCATTCAGATAGAAAAATCTCATTGTGCCAGGTATTCTTCCAGAGTTATGTCCTTCTCCATGATCTCCTTTGCCGCGTCCTTCCCCACATAACGATAATGCCACGGCTCGAAGACGATTCCTGTGATTTCGGATTTATCCAGAGGATAGCGAAGAATAAATCCATACTTCCAGCAGTTATTTTCCAGCCATTTAGCCTCTTCCGTCTCCGCCTGCTTCTCATCCAGCTCGCCGTACTGCCCGGAGGTAATGTCCATCGCAAGGCCGCTGGCATGCTCGCTGGTCCCCGGGACCGCCACGGACTTCTTGGTCTCCTCATAAGCTTCCAGCGGAGTGGAACCCTGTGAGATCCATTGCGTCATCGTAGTATTGAATACCTCTCTCTGCGACTCATAATCACGGTGCGCGGAAACAATGTACATGTTCAATCCTTCCTTTTCCGCGTCTTCCAGCATCTTTTTGGCATCCTCCACAATCCGCGCGTCAACAAAGGAGCCTTCCCTGACAGCCTCCAGCTCCGGTCTGTACTCTGTATCCAGGGGATGATCTTCATTGATCAAAACCAGACTCCAGGTTTCCTTTTCGGAAGAAAGCTCATCAGCGCTGGCCGCGACATCTGTATCCGTATTCTTTCCCGCGCTGCCTGACTTGATCTGGCTTGTCAGCTTTTCATTTTTTTCCGTAAGCTCCGTGATCTGTGCCTCATATTTCTTATCAATCCCGCCAAACCTGATCCTGTTTATGACCGCGTTCAGCAGAAAACAGACAAGCAGACCGGCCGCAAATCCTACGATCAGTACCTTTTTCAGCCGTTGCTCATATTTCTTAAGAAACCTCGCCCTACTATTATCTATACGCATATCGCCCTCCTGATATGAACTGTATATCTCGGTGATGTCTCCCCCGCTTTATCTCTGCAAATCCCTCAAATCCGCCTGTATGATCTCCTCAATCACTGGATCCGTGGAGCATACCGCAGCCCGGTACCTGCCGCCCACGAATGCTTCCCTGTAATGATATTCTTCTGGATATTTTTCCGGCTGCTGTATCAGGACCGGCGGGCTCCCCAGAGCAATCTCAAAGGTATCCATCCCAAGCGCCAGTCCTTCCCTTGTGGCTTTTGCAAAACTCTCCTTAAGCACCCAGTAGCGGTAAAAATACTCCTGCCGCAGCGTCCCGTTTTTTTCCCCGGCGATCTGTTCGTACTCGGCCGGACAGAAAAAGCGTCGCGCAATCTTCAGATTCGGCTCCTTCATCTCTTCGATGTCACAGCCCACCTTCGTATCCTGCCCGGTACTAACAGAACACAGCACATAGTCCCCCGAATGCGAAAGATTATATGCTGTATCCTCCTTTATCTCATATTCTCTTTTCATCCATTCATAGAGAAGCCATACGCCGATACTCTGCGCGCGAACCTGTTTCCCCTTCATACGATCCGCCTTTTCTCTGCGGAACGCGGGAGCCTGTCCATAGCACAGCCGGTAAAAGCTTTCCTCATATAATGGAGCAATACTGGCCGTCCATGTTCTGATCATATCGCGTACCTGCTCTTATCCCTTCAGATACCTGACCTCAAAGGTCTCAATGGTGATCGGTTTGTTAAAAAGCGTACCCTGAACACAGTCACAGCCCATCTCCTTTAAAATGTTCAATTGATCCTGGGTGTCTACTCCCGAAGCCGATACCGTAACCCCCAGCCGTCTGCACACGTCGATCACTGCCTGGGACACGATCTGACTGCGCCGGTTGCCCACGATGTTGTCAACCAGGCTGCTGTCCAGCTTCAACCCGTCAAATTCCATCAGCGATAGTATGGTAAAGCTGGAATTCTTCGCGCCAAAGTGATCCAGCACCACCCGGACATTGGCTTTGCGGATCTTATTGCCAGTCTCGGCCAGCATCTCCTGATTCATATCTCCCCGTGATTCTGACACTTCTATCTGAAGATACTCGCAGGACACATGATACTTTTCTACGATCGCCTGCATCTTCTCTGTAATATCAGGCTTGCGCAATGTGGAAACCGCAAAATTCACAGAAACAGGGATCATCGGAAGATCCTCCCGCTCCCACCGCTGCAGGGTCCTGCACACTTCCTCAAATACATGCAGGTCCAGGTGATAGGACAGCTTCGTCTCCTCCAGCAGCGCGATGTAACGCTCCGGATTCATGATGCCCAGATCCTTGTGATGATAACGAACCAGCGCCTCGGCCCCCACGACTTCGTTGGAATGCGCATCCATAATTGGAAGGAGACATACGATAAAATTGCCGGACTTGAGGTCATCAAGCAGATCCTGCTTGATGATCGGCTCATGATGCCCCTTGCGCAGGTTCTTATAGTACTTCTTCTTCTCTTCCCGCATCATGTCTTCCGCATCGGAAACAAGGACATCTACATCAATATTGGCTTTTTCCCAAGCATAACCCAGGGTCACAAGCCCGAGACTGATATTCTCCAGCTTGGTATGGGCCGCCTGCACGCCTTTCATAAACTTTTCGTAGGAAATATTCTCAACGATTGCCAGGTATTCATCCCCCGTCAGCCGGTATACGTTGGCGCTCCGGAAGAACTCCTCCAGGATCTCGCCTACGCGGATCACGACTTCATCGCCGTACTCCCTGCCGAACTCCTTGTTAAAATTCTTCAGGCCGTTGATATCCGCGGACAACGCGCCCACTGACTTGAGCTGCTTCTTCTTCGCCTCTGCCAGATATGCCACGAAGCTGTTCCGGTTGAGAAGCCCTGTCAGATCATCATGATAGCTCAGATACTCCTGCTGCTTCTGGGTCTTGTGCAGGATGATGGCCTGGGAAATATACGGCAGAACCGCCCGCATCAGTGAAAGGTCACAGCCGCCCCTGCGTACATTGACCACAGCCAGTATGGCTGTAATCCCTTCCTCCAGTCCCTGGAATACGCTGTAGCACTCATCCCGGGTATCCGTGATCTCATGCTGTACCCAACGCGGCAGTTGTTCCGGCTCCAGCATCTTGATCCGGTCTCTCTGCCATGGAATATTCTCCGCGCACCACTCATATATTGTCAGTATCTCGTATTCATCCTTTTCAATATAATAAGCATATTCCGAATCATAATAATCTCTTACCGTACTCAGAACATCATTCATAATCTCAAGGATAGAACGCATCTTATTGTTTTCACTCATAAAACTACTCTCCCTTACCCCTGTAGAGAACTGCTTCAAAATAATCTGTACATTTATGCGCCGCAGACTCACTGCTCCAAATAACATACAGCGCGGTAAACACGCTTTATTATTCTGGACAGTAATATAACTTTTTCCTATTGCACAGGTACATTTGTTACGATTCCCAAGCTGTCTATACATAGAATATTGTAGTATAATGGTTGTGAAATTGCAACCAGAATCACAAAAAAATATAATTTTACAATAAATTATTTTGTTTCCCGAATACGGGCCGATATATATATTATATGGAAAAACAGGATTTGAAATGAGAATGTTGTCCGCCTGTGAGCACGATACAGGCGTGGAGCATAGCACGATTTACTCAGAGGAAAGGAGGGTATTTTATGAGAGTCACTATGAGGAACTGGCAGTCAGCCGCCGACAGTTATAAGTATCAGACCCCGGCCGCGGCAGGCACCGGCAATTCCGGGAAGCTTCCCGGCGCTCCGACGCAGACAGAGACAGCGGCGGACCGCTATCACAATACAAGGGACCCGGCTGTAGATGATTTTTACGGTTCGATCCGCGGACAGGTGCAGGACCAGTCCCTATTTTTAAATTCGTTGCTGGGAGAGGATCAGGAGGATTTTTTCAGTTCCCTGCTTGGGAAGGACGAGAGGAGCTTCTTAAACTCCCTGCTGGGAGAGGACGAGAAGAGTCTATTAAGCTCCCTGCTGGAAGAGGATGAGAAGAGTCTATTAAGCTCCCTGCTGGGAAACCAGGAGGAGGAAAGCTTTCTGGATTCTTTACTGGCGCAGGTAAAGGAGAGCTCGAACTTCAAGATGTCCGTTTCCATGCCGGATGATTCTACCGGGCAGCTTGCAACCGAGCTCGCCCGTTCGGAGACAAAGATGAACGTGCTGCAGGTTTCCTCCAAGGCCATACGCGCGCTGGGCACTCTAAAAATAGCGTACGCACTCAGCAGCGGCGAAGATAAGGAGAAAATCGGGCGGATGATCCGGCGCATGCAGAAGCTGACCCGGCAGATCCAGAAAAAATTGAAGAATCTGAGTAAGGAGGAACAACTGGAGCTGCAGAGAAAGCGTGCCGAAAAACGGCAGCAGCAGGAAAAAGAGCTGGAGATCCGCAAGGAGATCACCAAACGAAAGAGAAAACGCCGCAGGGAAGAGAACCACTATGCGTCCAAGGAAGTCATGCAGGACCGGAAGGAAGCGCTGCAGGAGACCCTGGATTCCATTGCGGGCCTGGGCAGTTCTTCCGCGGCAGCGGCGGCGGCAGAAGGTCTGGTTTCCGCGGCAGCAGCGGGAGCCGGGAGCGGCGCTGTTTCCGCAGGAACCTCCGTAGCGGCGGCAGGCGGCGTAACGGCTGGAACCGTCTCCATGGATGCGGCAGCAGCAGATGCCGCAGCGGATGTCGCGGTCTGACCAATGCTGAAAAACGTACCAGAGATTTAAGACAGCCCGTCACGGTTATCCGTTGCGCGGGCTGTCTTTTTCTCTGAAGAGAAGTTCTCAAAAATGGATTATCTGGTCACAATATCAACCGGCACATTAAAGATCTTCGCCACCTTCAGGATCGTATCGATATGCCTTCCTGTCGCCGCCGCGAAGTGGTGAGTCGGTCCGCATTCGCTCCACTGGTTCACGAACTCCCTTGCCCCACAGGTGAAGCGTGTCCGCATGTTGGTATCACCGAAGGAAAGGATCTTGCCTTCCTCATTGACGCCCTCTGCCACGATGAACTTGAAGTGTCCGTCCCCATCCTGGGTGATGGCAAGGTAGGTCACCGGTCCTGTATAGGGATAGAACTGGGTCAGGTAGCCGCCGCCGGTCTTTCCGTGGAATACCTTCACGATCTTCATGGTCGGCTTCTTGTCGGAGATGTCCGCATCCCCGGAGCCGCTGTGCCCGATGATGGCGATATCGTCGTTGAAGTCGATGGAGTACATTTCCGCAAGCTGGCCTGTACCGGAGATGGTCTTTAAGATGCTCATTGCCATGGCGACCTTCATATCCCCTTCTACCGCGCAGGCTGTTCCCTGCTTGATCAGCATGGAGAATGCCGGGATCAGCATACTGTCAAGGACGCCTGCCTTGCCCTGTGCAAATCCGTCATAGTGGGAAGCAACCAGTCCGAGCTTCTCATCCTTCACCCACTGCTCGAAGGCTACCACGTATTTTGCCATTTCCCATACTTCCTCAATGCTTCCACCGCCCTCAATGTCGAAGGTATCCAGGATATCCTGTGCCTTTGCGCGTATCGCGTCCTCATCCGTAATGTCGTCGGCGATGGCCCACATCTTCTCCCAGTCAAATTGCTTGGTATACAGGTGCATTCTTCTGTACAGGTTGGACTCGTCAATATAAAGATCCATCATACCCGGATATGGTCTTCCGATCTGTGCGATGTTGGTATCCCGGAATCTCCTTCTGACCTGGGCAGCCCGGCACCATTCCTCGATCTCCGCCTGAACGCCCGGATCTCCGCCTTCTACAACGCCTGTGATCACCGCATGACGCTTGCCATATCTCTCCAGGTCCGCCACCATCTCGCCGACAGCGCCGCAGGCATAGCCTTCGCCCAGCCATGACGCGATATCCGTATGGTCGTAGTCCAGTGCTTTTAACTTCTGTACATTGACCAGCACCACCGGAACATCCAGATCCCGGACCGCCGGAAGCATGTTGTAGGATGTCGCGTAGGTCAAAAGCTGCATAAATACCAGGTCCACATCTGCCGCGCGGAACTTATCTCCCGCTTCCTGTGACTGCTCCTTGGTTGTCACCATTCCGCCGTCAATGATCTCTACCGTGTCCGGCAGAGTCTTCTTGAATGCGGCATACTGTGCTTCAAATTCCGGCACCAGTGACGGAAACTGGGGCAGATACGCACCCAAAGCGATGGAAAAAACACCTACTTTTGCTTTTGTTTCAACTAACATATGATCTCCTCCTGTTTTTTGATCTATTCGTAATATTTGATATCAAATGATTCCCCGATGCAGGTCCGCGCCTCCGGCAGATCCGCGAATACACCGTCCTGCAGCATCTGGACCGCGATATTTCCGATGGCCGTCGCCTCTGTCGGTCCGGCCGACACCTTTTTGCCGGTGTATTTTGCGGTCAGCTCGTTCAGATAGCCCGCATTGGCGCCGCCGCCTACAACATAAATGGTGTCATATGTATTGCCGGTGATGTCCTCGATCTCCTTCACCGTCTCGCCATAGCAGTATGCCAGGCTGTTGTAAACCACCGCGGAGATCTCTCCGACCGTCCGGGGCACCTGCTGGTTCGTATTTGCGCAGAAATCCTGGACCGCCTTGATCATGCTCTCAGGAGCAAAGAAACAATTGTCATTGCAGTCTACGATGGAGTCGATCTTTTCTTTGGAAGCACGCTCGCAGATCTCCCCGAAGGACAGGTCCTCTTCAAATTCCTTCTTGACTGACTGGATCATCCACAGTCCCATGATATTTTTCAGGAAACGGAACCGATGGTCATAGCCGCCTTCGTTTGTAAAGTTGGCCTGCATGCTTGCCATGGAGCAGTCGGCTTCCTTTCTCTCGATCCCCATCAGCGACCAGGTGCCGGAGCTGATGTAGATCGCGTTGTCGTCATTGGTCGGAACCGCCAGCACTGCAGAGCCGGTATCGTGTGTGGCTGGAAGCACAACCGTACAGTCGAATCCAACCTCATCCTGAATCTCCTTTGTGAAGTTCCCTACCACCGTTCCGGGCATGGACACCGGCTGGAACATTTTGGAGTGATAGCCCAGCATATCGATCAGCTCATAATCCCAGTCGTTGGTCCTGGGGTCTACTAACTGGGTGCTGGTGGCATTGGTATATTCCATCTTTTTCACGCCGGTCAGCAGGAAGTCAAAATAGTCCGGGATCATCAGTATGGACTCCGCCTGCTCCAGATATTCCGGATGGAATTCCTTCACTGCCATCAGCTGGTAAATGGTATTGAAGATCTGCTTCTGGATCCCGGTCCTGGCATATAAAGCGGAAAGTGAGATCGTCTCATAAACCTTGTCATCCATCCCGTTGGTGCGGCTGTCACGGTAGCCCGCGGTATCTCCCAGGATCTGATTCTCCTTGTCAAGCAGGACATAGTCCACTGCCCATGTGTCAATCCCCATGAAGGAAGGAATCCTTCCCAGCTCTTTACACTTTTTCAAGCCATTTTTGATCTCGGTAAACAGCCGCTTCACATCCCAGCACAGGGTTCCGTTCACATTGTCCATCCCGTTCGGGAAGCGGTAGATCTCTTCCAGCTTCATCCTGCCGTCTTCCATAGAGGCCAGCATATGGCGTCCGCTGGATGCCCCGATATCTACGGCCAAATAGTACTTCTCCATTTTGTGCCTCCTTTATATTTTTTTAACACTAATGTTATTATAATTAGTAAAAAAGCACAAAAAAAGGTCGCTATTTACTAAAAAATAGGACCTTATTTGCATTTCTATTCTGCTATGGTCGAAAATATCAGCGGATATTTCGCAATGTTCTTTAACTTGCACTCATAAACCACATCTTCCGCCTTTGACATGATCTCCTCTAGGGTAAGCTCGTTCTCTTTTCCCTGGATCTCCAGGACGCCGTAGCTGAAGCTGCACTGGTACTTTCTGTAGACCTCCTCCTGAAATTCCTTCAGGATCTCCGCCAGCTTCCGGTTGATCAGCTCTGCCATATTACCGGAAAGAATAACGCAGAACTCGTCCCCGCCGATCCGGGTAAACGTATCGCCGCCACGGAAATTCTTCTTGACGATCTCAACAAAATTCTGGATATAGACATCTCCTTCGTGATGTCCAAATGTCTCATTTACATATTCCAGCCCGTCAAGCTGCAGATAGCAGAGTGTCGCGTCCAGCTCATCCCGCAGGACGATTCCCATATATTCCTCAAAGAACCTGCGGTTCTTGGCTCCTGTCAGCGGATCGTGGTAGGCTTCGCTGTCCAGGTTGCGGGCATTGCGCTTTTCATCTGTAATATCAATCACGACATGTACAAAGGAGGAGCGCTCTTTCCATTCCATCGGAAAAGATGTGACACGGTAGGATGTACCAGCCTCGCCCTCCATCTCCCATACCTTATACTGTTCCCTGCCGTTCCAGTTCAGCAGATCGGAATGGAAAGAAAGACGGCGTTTGCATGTTTGACAGAAGGAACCGTCAATCCCTCCTAACTGCTTTCTCTTATTACAATATATGATCTCCTTGCTGTCTCTATCCACAACCAGAAGCCATTCCTTTCGCCTGCTCAGCATCTCGATCAAAAATTCATTGTAGCCCTCAATCATCTCCGCCCGGCGTTCTGCCTTCTCCGCAACTTCTTTGAGCTGTTCTTCCCTTTCCTTAAGCTGTTTGGTCATCTCGTTAAACGCATCGGAAAAGTCTCCCAAAAAGGCAACATGCTGAGAATAATCTCCCTTTGTGACCTGCTGCGCCTGCCATGTGAGATGATTCAGATTCGCATGGAGATTCTTCAGGTTCTCACACAGGAAATTATACTCCTTCGGAAATTCCACAGACAGATTGCCCTTCGAAAGCTCCGAAGAATATGTCACCAGTTCGTTTACCGCATTCTGCATGATCTGGAGCCCCCGTCCCAAATCCTTAAAAGGCTCGCTCAGCGCATTGACTTCAATGTTCTCAATCCAAGAATCATAAAGGATCCCCCGCATATATTCAAATAAAAGCTCGCAGTCTTTATTCGTGTCTGCACTCAAGACTATGTCCTCCTTATTCATCAATATCTGCCCGGAACCGGCATACCCTGTCGCCGGTCGCCCAGCAGTTTACTTCCGTCGCATTGTACGGCTTCCCCGTATACGAGGTAAGAATCCCTGCTAAAAATCCCTCGTCATAATTGCATACGGTCTCCCCGAGAAGCGGCAGTCCGGAACAATCGGCATCCTCAGAAACCGTAAGGACCATTTTCCCCGTCTCCTCATCAAACTTCTCAATCCGGAGGACACCCATCTTGAATTCTTCCAGCCGCTTCTGAAGCTGTGCGGTAAATTCGGACAGTTCCAAAGACGAGTCCAGATATTTTTCCGCAAAATATGTTCCCGCCCGATAACCGGCGCTCCGGAAAATATCAATCTGCTCTTCTTTTCCAAGCCTTGATGTCAATTCCTCGCGAATGGAATATTCCAAGAGCCTGTACACAGCAACCGGAAGCTCTGTTCCCAGATTCTCCCTGCCGTTTTCCTGTGCCTCCATATAATCCGTAAGAGAAAGCGCTTTCCTGTTTTTCAAAAAAATATTGTCTTCCATCATGTTTCCCTTTCTGTAATATCGAATAATCGGCGTATTCTTTCCTATCTGTCAGATACACCGACTTTTTTATTATAACGTATTCCCTCTGCTTTGCCAGCACTCTTTTATTGCAATTCACGGCCTGACCGGCCGTGAATTGCAATAAGCTTTTTTCTTTTCTCCTTACTGCTGCAGCTCCTGGGCAACCCGCTTCATCAATTCCTGCGGCATAAATGGCTTTTTCAGGTAATTCACCGCCCCCAGTTTGATCGCGCTCATGACGTCATCCTCGTCTCCCGACGCAGTCAGGAAGATCACAGGGATATTGATCGAGTTCTTCTTCATGCGTTCAAAGACCTCCATCCCCTTCATACCCGGCATCTCTATATCAAGAAGGACCAGATCGACCTCCTCATTCCTCAGCTTATCAAGCGCCTCTATTCCTGATTCCGCAAGAAGCACCTCATAATACTTCCCCAGGATCATCTTCGTCCTTACCAAATTCATCGAATCATCATCTACTACCAAAATACGTCTCTGCATACAGCCGCCTCCCTGTTTTTTTGTCGGGGACTTCCCCAAACTACATATTCCTTATTGTAAAGCAGAATTTCAATAAAATCAAGCCTGAAAGAACTACTGTGAACAAGCCCCTCCTTCTTTCCGGTACTCCTTCGGGCTGACTCCATATCTTTCTTTGAACTTCCGGTAAAAATAACTCGTATTGTCATACCCCACGGACTCTATGATATCCGCTACAGGCAGCCGGCTGCTGGTGAGCAGATAAGCCGCCTGGTTCATTCTCTTTGCCTGGAGAAGCTCCTTGTAAGTTCTGCCGGTACGTTTCCTGATCTCCCGGCTGAGCCAGTACAGGTCATAATTCATGCTTTCTGCCAGATCGGAAAGACTGCCGTCCTTATAGTGCTCCTCGATATAATTCAGTACATTTCCGGTCAGCTCCGTATCAAAGCGTGAGCTTCCGGTCTCCATCTTATCCATATAATTCAAAAGCTGCAGCAGAAGCAGCCCCATGGTGATCTGGTTGCAGCTGCGCTTATTTCCCATGCCGTAAAAGACCGTCCAGACCATATTTTCCACTAGGTTCTGGATCGGCAGGACATCCGCTACATGGAAATACAGATACGAGGTCTGGTCATTCTTGCCGCAGAGTGTCCCCACCAGAAATTCCCTCAGTGTATTTTCCTCTGTTCCCATCATGGAAAATGCCATATTGAAAAACTCGGGCAGGATGATGAAGTTCACCGCAATATCCGCTTCCCCGGCGGGCAGAATCTCCTGCTCCGAATTCTGGTTCAGAAACAAAAGGTCGCCTGGTTCCAGAACGACCTCATTTCCGTCAATATAATGTGTCGTAGTCCCCTGGCACATGTAGATCACTTCTACATAATTATGCCGGTGCCGGGGAAACTTTACGAAACGGGTGTGGGGTCTCACCTCGATCAGCTTTCCCCGTTTGAGCAGCTTCTCGCTATCTACGACCAGCTCCTTTTTCTCCGTGTAAAGCTGCTGGTCGATGCCCTGCCGCCCGTCCAAAATACTCTGCTCTTCTTCCGTGATGACTGATAATTCCCTGATCAAATCCTGATGCATATCTTCTGGCTCCGTTGTATCACTTTCCGTGTCCTCCCTCGAATCTTCGCGCGATCTCCTCCGTCAATTCCATATATTCCTTCGCGCTGCGGCTGTTTTTCTTATAAGCCATGATCGGCACGTGGTTGTCCTGGGACCATTCCACCCCGCTGTCCACCCGGATATAGGTGTCAAATACCTTCACCCCGTCCAGCTCTTTCAGCGTATCCAAGGTCTGACGAAAATAGCTTTTCCGGGTATCTACCTTTGTGATCACCACGCCGCCCGTCCGAAGCTCCGGAGCGATCTGCCGGACCTCGCCCAAAAATTCGAACATATTTGCCAGGCCGAACATGCCCCATGGACTGGACTCTACCGGGATGATCACCGCGTCCGAAGCGCACAGGATGTTCATCACCCATCCGCCCAGAGTGGGCGGCGCGTCGATCAGGATATAATCGTATTCCCCGGAGGACATGATATTTGCCAGACATTTTTTGAGGATATATTCCCTCTGCCATTTGGTAAACAGCTCATATTCGATGGAGCACATCAGAGTGGAGGAGGGGATCAGATCCAGGTTTTCAAAGGGGGAACGCACGATAAAATCCGTCAGGTCGGATTGTCTGCGGATCCCTTCGTAAAGGTTTTTCTCACTGCGCGCGAAGTTCAGCACCTGATCCTCCTCAAACAGGGACAACGACAGGTTCAGCTGCATATCTCCGTCCACCAGGAGCACCTTTTTCCCCAGGACCGACAGGCCGTAGCCGATGTTGGAGCATGTGGTGGACTTCCCGCTCCCGCCCTTGTTATTTGCAAAACAGATGACGTTTGTACCGCTCATTTGCCTCCCCTCCTTTTCTTTTCCTCTTTCCACTCCAAAGATGCCGGCGCGTCTCCGAAATGCTTCCTCACCAGACGGCAATATTCCTGAAATGCCGGAACATCCTGAAAGTCTTCCTGCAGCGCTTCCATGACGCCCTTATAATACCAGCCGATGGCCTGCTTGCTGTGCATCCGAAACTTCATCCACAGGCCTTCCCCCAGGACCGGATAGTCCCGGTCAATATCCCGCATGTTGGACAGCTTGTCCGCCAGGGCGATCATCTGCAGCTCTCTGGATTCTGTTTTTAAATGCCGTATCGTCGTGCTTTTGCGTTCCTCCCAGGTTTTGGATTTGTCTTCGCTTTCCCCCGCGACCAGTTCTGCCACACGTTCTCCGAAGCGGCTGCGCAGGATTTCCTCCGTTACCCCTGTGCAGTCCTCAATCGTATCATGCAGGACCGCGGCACAGAGCACCTCCTCATCCGATGTCATGGCCCTGACGATCTCCGCCACCTCGATCGGGTGGACGATATATGGTTTCCTTGTTCCTTTCCGTACCTGCCCTTCATGCGCCTTCGTCGCAAACTCCACTGCCTCCTGAAACATATCCCGGACCTCCCTTATTACTCCTCTTCCTCATGGATCTCTTCCATGTAATCCTCTAAGCTGTCTTCCATTCCTTCTTTCAGTCTTGCCTTTTCCCTCTTTCGGAACAATCCGTATATACAGGGCACCACGAACAGGGTCAAAATCGTGCCGTAGGTCAGGCCACCGATCGTGACCACCGCCATGGGCTGTACCATATCCGCGCCGGATCCCACTCCCAGCGCCATCGTAGACAATCCCAGAATCGTGGTCAGCGCCGTCATAACGATGGGCCGAAGCCTGGTCCTTCCGGCCTCCACAAGCGCCTCCGTCATCTCGTATCCCGCAGATATCAGCTGATTCGTATAATCGATAAATACGATCCCGTTGTTGACAATGATCCCGGAAAGCATAACAAATCCGATCATGGCGATCACGCTCATCAGGCTTCCGGAGACCAGCAGTCCCAGGAATCCCCCGGTAAATGCCAGCGGCACCGTAAACATGACGATGAATGGGGAGCGCAGGGACTGGAACTGCGCCACCATAATCAGGTACATGAACACCACGGCCAGGGCCAGCATTTTCAAAAGCTCGATCATCGTTTCCCGGATGGTCTCGTCTTCCCCGGTCATCTTCACCGTATAGCCCTCCGGGATCCGATATTTATTCAGCTCCTTCTGGATCCGGTTGCTGACCAGCCCCACGTTGTCGTCCTCCGCCACCTCGGCGCTGACATTGATGTACCGGCTCTGGGCATCCCTGGAAATAGCCTGCAGCCCTTCGCCGTCCTCAAATACCGCAACGTCCTTAAGCGCCAGCTTTTCCGTCGTCCCGTCTTCCTTTTTCACATCCAGCACCAGGTTTTGGATCTCCTCCCTTGTCAGCTCCTGATTCTTCTGCTCCGCCACCACGATCCCGATGGTGGCGGTATCCATCTCCAGATTGGTAGAGGAGGTCTGGTCCCGCAGCCTTGCCGCCAGATCCTGATAAACCTGAGCCACCGTCAGATTGTGGGCGATAGCCTTCGCCTTGTCCACCACGATCCGAAACTCTCTGGTCACCTCCTCCATCCCGTCGGACACGTTTTGGGTCCCTTTTACATTTGACACGATCTCCGCCACTTCTCCGGCGATCCTGCGCAGGGTATCCAGCTCATTTCCCTTGATCTGTACGGAAATGCCGGAGCTTCCCAGGGCGCTCATATCCATATTGGACATGCTTACGTTGATCTCCAGACCCTGGTCCCGCGCGGCTTTTTCCAGCTCCTTCTGCAGCTTCTGGTCGGACATGGCGCGGTCCTCGCTGACCAGAGCGTAAAACTGCACCTCATTGGTAGAGGAAGAGCCCATTCCAAGTCCCCCGGAGTCTCCTGCCATTCCGCCCACGTCCTCCACATCGGCGATCTCCCCGATCTGTTCGGCAAACGCGTCCGCGGCCCGGGCTGTTTCTGCCAGCGGAGTTCCGTCCGGCGTGGAAACGCTCATGCTGATCTCCGTGCTCTGCATGGAAGGCATGAACTGGGTCCCCCGGGCGAACAGCAGTGCACCGCTTAAGAAAAACAGGGCAAGCGCTCCTGCCAGTACGACGATCTTTCCTTTCAACGCAATCCGGAGCAGCCTCTCATATACATTCTGGATTCCCGCATACAGGCGGCTCTCCTTCTGCTGGGTCTTCCGCAGAAGCCCCGCGGACATCATAGGCACCAGACTCAGCGCCACTACTAGACTGGCCAGCAGAGAATAGCCGATGGTCAGTCCCATATCCACAAACAGCTGTCTCGCGATGCCTTCCGTAAATACAATAGGAAGGAATACGCACACCGTGGTCAGAGTGGAGGCCGCAATGGCGCCCGCCACTTCCTTTGCGCCCTGGATCGCCGCTTTTTTGGCCGATGCTCCTTCCTCATTGCGCATCCGGTAAATGTTTTCGATCACGACGATGGAGTTGTCCACCAGCATCCCCACGCCCAGAGCCAGTCCGGACAGGGAGATGACATTCATGGTCACCCCGCTGAAATACATCAGAACGATGGCTGTCAGGATACTGATCGGGATGGAGCATGCAATAACGAAGGTCGGCCGGATATCCCGCAGGAATACCAAAAGGATCAGGATCGCAAGCACCGCGCCGAACACCAGGTTCTGCAGCACGGAGCCGATCACCATGTCGATATAGACGCCCTGGTTCATCAGCACTACGGTATGGATGTCCTGATTGTTCTTCTCGATCTTTTCCAGGCGGTCCAGCACCCGGTCTGTTACGTCCCCGGTGGAGTATCCAGTCTGCTTCTGGATCTGGAACAGGATCCCGTTCTCCCCGTTGATCTTGGCGTAGGTTTCGTCCGAATTATCCTTCCGCTCCACATCCGCAATGTCGGAAAGCCGGATGGGATTGATCCCTTCCCGCTCTACCAGTACCAGCTTGCGCAGCTCTTCTATGGAAGAAAACTTATCGCCTACCCGGATCAGGTAATCAATTCCGTCCTCCTTCACATAGCCCGCGGGCATGTTGAAGTTCTGCGCCGTCAGCAGCGTCTGTACGTTCTCGGCCGTCAGCATGGCTTCCATGTCCGCGGCAGCGCTGGCCGTGTCCTTTGCTTTTTTGAGTTCCTCCTCCTGTGCCTTGATGGCCGATTCTCCCACCGCAAGCTGGGCGGATACGCTGCTCATCTCCAGGGCTGCGGTCAGCTGGGCCGCTCCCAGCTGGGCTCTTGCCTGGGCCAAAGACAACGTCCCCGCGTTCAGCTGCTCTTCCGCCTGATCCAGCATCGTCTGGGCCATATCCAGCTCGGCCTGCTTGTCCGAAATGATCTGGCGGTTTGCTCCAATCTGTCCCAGTCCTTCGTTGATCATCCCCATAGTGGAATCGTACTGGTCCAGCAGCGCAAGCTGGGAAGCCAGGGCCGCCTGGGCAAGCTGCAGCTGAGCCAGCTTCTCCAGATCGGTGCCGTCCGGTACGGAAATGTCAGGAATCCCGCCCGGCAGGTTGATATTGGGGATCGTGATGGTGGTGCCGTCCGGCAGGGTAATCTCCGTGCCGCCGATTCCCTGGGAGAAATCCGGAATATTTCCGCCCGGGACCGTCGCTCCGCTTCCGCCCGTCCCGTTTCCGCCTGTTCCCGGATTGATCGTGCCGCTTCCGCCTGCACCCGGGTTGATCGTTCCGGTCCCGTCTGCTCCCGAGCTGCCTGTCCCGCTTCCGCCTGCTCCCGGTGTCACGCTTCCGTCTCCTCCCGCTCCCGGATTCCCGGTGCCGTCCCCGGAGGCATCCCCATTTCCTGAGCCGTCAGCCGGGGGAACCTGTCCCATAGAGGCCAGCAGCTCCTGGATCTCCTTCTGCACCTGCTGGTATTCCGCTTCGATCTCACCTCTCCGGCTGTTAAAATCCTCCAGCTCCTGCTTCTGTTCATTCAGTGCCTGTTCGCTGGCATCCAGCCCCGCCGCCGCGATCTGAAGAGTCGTCCGGGCAAGCTCCAGCTGGCTTTTCTTTTCCTTGATCTCCAGCCGGCCCTGCGTCAGCTCCGCGTCTCCCTGGGCGATCTGCTGCTCTGCCGCGCCAAGCTGGCCTGCCGCCGCTCCCGCTCCGGCCTCCATCTGGTTCTTGCCGTCCTCGACCTGGGCTTTGGCCTCGGCCAGCGCATCCTCCGCTTCCTGGAACTGCCGGTCCAGCTGGTTCTGAACACTGGCGTCCACGCTGCTGACCTTGGCCTTCTTGATGGTCACCTGGATAGTCTCCTCCACATCCCCGTACATGTTGACCGAAGCCACGCCTTCCAGACTTTCCAGCTCAGGCAGGACCTCCTCCTTGATGATCCGGGTGGTCTCCGCCGCGTCCGCTCCTTCCACACTGACTGCGGGAACCATCACGGGCAGCATGGTGGGATTCAGTTTCATGATAATGGGATTTCCCACCGTATCCGGCCAGTACCCTTTGATCTGGTCCAGGCTTTCCCGCATCTCAATGGTCACGGAATCCATATTAGAGGTCTGTTCAAATTCCAATATGACTGTAGACGCGTTTTCCATGGAGGAAGAGCTCACATTCTTGATGTTGCTGATGGTCGCCATGGCCTGCTCCACCGGCCTTGTCACCGTGGCCTCCACCTCCTCCGGGCTGGCTCCCGGATAGGTCGTCATAACCACCGCATAGGGCAGGTTCATGTCCGGCAGCAGGTCTACCGTCATCTTGTCAAAGGACACATAGCCCAGGATCAGAACCAGGATCACCGCAACCACTACGGTATATGGCTTTTTAACACTGAATTTTGATAGCATGAGTTTTTCTACCTCGAATCTTCATATAGTAAATCCGTAATCGGTAACTCACGGACTCCGTTTTCCCCTCATCGGGATGGTGACTCATTCGTAACTCTCTTCTCTCTTCCTCAGACTCTCCCTGACAGATAGATTTCTTTCGGTACATATGCCTTGACGGCAATTCCTTCCGGAGTATATTCTTCTTCCAAAAGCTGTCCGCTGGCGCGGATCACCTGGACCTTTCCCGCATCCTCAAAGGGATACAGCCGTTCAATATAAACCTGGTCTTTTTGAAGAATCTCCGACAGGGCTCTTTTCAGTTCTTCCAGCCCCTGCCCCGTCCTGGCAGACGCGGATATCGTGTAATCTGCCTGAAAATCCCGGAAATGCCCCGGCTCAGCAAGCAGGTCCTGTTTGTTGAACAGCGTGATCACCGGCTTTCCTTCTACTCCGAGCTGGCGCAGGGTGTCGTAAACCACATACATCTGGGTGTCCATCTGAGGATTGGAGGCATCCACCACGTGAATGATGATGTCCGCGTACCTGGCCTCCTCCAGTGTACTCTTAAATGCCTCAATCAGGTGATGAGGCAGCTTCCGGATAAATCCTACCGTATCGGTCAGCAAAATCTTCTGCTTTCCTTCCAGCTCCAGAACCCGGGTGGTGGTGTCCAGCGTAGAAAACAGCATCGCGTCCTCCAGGATCCCTGCGTCTGTCAGGGCATTTTCCATACTGCTCTTCCCCGCGGAGGTATAACCAACCAGTGCCGCCACCTTCATGTTGGAGCGCTTCCTCTGGGCGCGGATCAGTTCCCGGTGCTGCTCCACTTCCTTCAGCTCCCGTTTTAAACGGCTGATCCTCTCCCGGATCAGCCGCCGGTCCATCTCCAGCTTTTTCTCTCCCGGGCCTCTCGTCCCGATCCCGCCGCCCAGACGTGAAAGGGAATTGCCGAGTCCGGTGAGCCGTGCTGACCGGTAACGGAGCTGGGCCAGCTCTACCTGGATCTTGCCTTCTCCGGAAACCGCATGTGCGGCAAAGATATCCAGAATCAGCAGTGTCCGATCAATGACCTTGCACTCCAGCTCCTGCTGCAGATGATTGAGCTGCGCCGCGGAAAGCTCGTCGTCGCAGATGATGCCGGATGCGTCCTCCTCCCAGATCAGGTCTTTCAGCTCTTCTATTTTTCCTTTTCCGATATAGGTTTGGGGATGCATGGCCTCCCGGTTCTGGATCAGCCGTCCCGCGGCCGCGGCCCCTGCCGTCCTGGCAAGCGCCTCCAGTTCGTCCAGAGATTCCTCCGCAAGCTCATTGTCACCCAGCTGGATCCCCACCAGGATGAAGCGCTCTTCCTCCTGTTTCAAATCATATAGTTCCATGGTTCTATTCTCCCTTATCCAAGCGGCAAGCGCTCGGCATATTTTCCTGCATTCGGCACTGATTCAGATAAGCAAGATGCGGCAATTCCTAAATTACAGCGCCTTACCTCAGAGCCGTATGATAAAAGCCGGAAGGGGCGGATCATTTCCGCGGTTGTAGTAGCTGCTGACGATGACCAGCCATTTTCCGGAATCCAGTTCCTTTAAAAACTCAAGCAGCGCGTCCCGCTCTTCATATCCGGTATCCCCGCCGCTGTAAATACACAGGCTCATGACACCACCCGGCTTTAGCAGCTCCAGACCCTGGCTGACCGCCCGGATGCTTGTCTCCGGCCGTGTGGAAATACGATGGTCGCCGCCCGGCAGATAGCCGAAATTAAATACGATCGCCGAAACGGGCTCTTTTACATAATCCTGCATGTGCTCGTGTCCGTCCCGGATCAGGACGGCGCATGGAAGCAGTCCGGCAGTCTCCAGCCGATTCCTGGTATGCTCCAGTGCTTCTTCCTGAATGTCAAATGCATAAACCTTACCGCCCGGCCCTGTCATGCGGCATAAAAACTCTGTGTCATTGCCGTTTCCTGCCGTCGCGTCCACACAACAGTCATTCTCCGCGATATAATCCTGCAGGAAACGGCGGCAGAACTCCGTGATCTGATATGATCTCTTCATATTATATTGTCCTTTTCAGCCAGTTTCGTGACCGTAATGAAAGTTATTTTGCAGAGTTCCTTAACGTGTACTAAGAAATTCCGCTTCCTTCTGCGCCTCCGCATCATCCGGATACTGGCTTGCGTACTCTGCCATGGCCGCCTTCGCATTTTCCCAGTCCAGCTTCTTTTCGAAGCAGACAACCCGATTGAATTTCATTTCCCGGATGACCTCGCTGTAATCCGCCTCCGTCTCCTGCTTCGTTCCCCGGGAAACAGTTCCGCTCTCCGGCAGCTCGATCCCTTTACTGAATGCGGCAAGCGCGCCGTCGTAATCTTCCAGCTTCATGGAACTGACTCCGATCAGATTATAGATCACAGGCGTTTCCAGGCCGCCCTCATCCAGAGCCTTCTGAAGATTCTGACGCGTCCCCTCATAATCCTCCTGAGCATAGCAGGCCATTCCGATCCCCCGGTAGGCTTCCGGTGCCCGGTCTCCCTCTTTTTCCGCGTCCTCTGCCGCCTGCTCAAAGGCGGTGACTGCTTTTTCATAGTCTCCCTGCTCCAGCTGTTCTGTCCCTTCCTTGATCAGGTTTTTGGAACAGGCTGTCAGGAGGCAGACTGACGCAATCGACAAAACCAGATATTTTATTTTTCCAGTGCTCATGTACACAACTCCTTCTATTGATACCATGATTGATCGTATCTGCTCAGTACCTCCGCAGATACTCCGCAGTCCCATAAAAACAGCCCGACGGCAATGGGAATCGCTTTTGCGGTTTATATGTTTTCGTATGGATATCCAATGATCTCCTCATCATTCCGGAAATTTCAATACCCAGAACGAATTCAGCAGGCCGATCGCCAGGACTGCCACGTCGACGATCACCGCGTCTCCCATAGTAACTCCTCCGAAAAATGCAAGTCCCAACAGGATCACTTTGATGAAAAGGGAAAAGTACAGGTTTTCTTTCACCGCCCGGACCGTCCCCCGTGAAATCCGGATGGCATTGATGATCCGCGAGGGTTCATCCTCCATCAGGATGATATCTGCCGCCTCCAGAGCCGCGTCCGATCCCAGGCCGCCCATGGCGATCCCGATATCCGCCCGCGCAAGCACCGGAGCGTCATTGATCCCGTCCCCCACAAATGCCAGCTTTTCCGATTCCAGCTGGGCGCTCATGATCTCTTCCAGCTGGGCAACCTTATCCTGGGGCATCAGATTCGCATAGACATATTCAATACCGAGTGACCTTGCCACATCATTTGCCACATGCTCGTTGTCTCCCGTCAGCATCATCACTTCCATGCGCTGCTGACGCAGCCACCGGATCGTATCGTTGACGTCTCCTCTTACCCGGTCCGAGATCAGCACATAGCCCACATATCTCCTGCCCACGGCGGCATGAACCGCTGTACCGCTGCCCTTCACCTTCTGCGTCTGAATCCCCAGCGCTTCCATGAACCTGACGTTGCCGGTATAGACCCGCATCCCGTCGATCACAGCCTCAATCCCCAGACCGGAGCGTTCCTGTATGTAGCCAATTCTGGACGTATCAATTCCTTTTTCGTAGGCATCCCGGAGAGACAGCGCGATAGGGTGGCTGGAATAGGCTTCTGCGTAGGCTGTGATCTCCAGAAGCTGGGCCGCAGTGATTCCCTTGGGACAGATTTCTTTTAAGCCAAATGTCCCTTCCGTCAGCGTCCCTGTCTTATCAAAAATAAATGTGTCTGTCTGAGACAGAGCTTCCAGATAGCTGCCGCTCTTAATCAGAACTCCCTGCCTGGACGCCGCGCCGAGGCCTCCCAGAAACGCAACGGTCACCGAGGCCAGCAGCCCGCTGGGGCAGGCAGCCGCCAGAAATATCAATCCCCGATAGAACCAGGTCTCCGGCTCCTGTCCTGAAAGCAGCACAGGCGGAAGGAGCATCACCAGGATTCCAAGTATTGTTACAATGGGGCTGTAGAATCGGGTAAACCTTTCCGCCAAACTCTGGCTTTCCCCTTTATTGCTCATTGCGTCTTCCACCATACTCAGAATCTTTGCAGCCGTAGACTCCTCATAAACCCGGGTCACCCGGGCGTCCAAAACACCGTCCATGTTGATGCTGCCGCTGTAGATCCTGCTGCCCATGCTGACGCTTCTGGGCTGAAATTCTCCTGTCAGCGCCTTTTCGTCAATATTGCCGAGGCCCCGCATGACCACCGCGTCAACCGGAATCTTCTCTCCTGGCCGGATCACGATGATCTGTCCGATCCGGAGCTCCTCCGGGCTGACTGTCTCTTCCCCCAGCCCCCGCTTCCGGTTCGCGAAGGCTGGCCGGATGTCCATAAACTTCGCGATGGACCGCTTGGTATGATCCAAAGTCTGCGACTCGATCAGCTTTCCGATATGAAAGATCAGCATCACAGCTGCTGCTTCCGTATGTTTTTCCAAGTACAGCGCACCGCCGGTTGCAAACAGCATGAGCAGATTTTCATCAAAGAGCTGCAAATGCCTGAGCTTTTTTGCTGTCTGCCAGCATGTGTCTGCCGCAAGTATCACGTATGCAGCCATAAACAGTACCGGCTCCATCTCTTTCGTGACTGCCAGATTCCAGTAATCATACCGCCCTCCGATCAGAAGGCCGAGATACAGTACGGAACCGGCGGCAAGCTCGACAAGCCTGATCTTTATTTCCTTTGACATTCCTTACTCCTGTATATGCTCCATACCCTGATTGATGATCGTCCTGATATGTCCGTCCGCCAGGGAATAGAAGACAGTCTTGCCTTCCCTCCGGTTCGTCACCAGCTTCATCTGCTTCAGCACACGGAGCTGGTGGGAAATGGCGGACTGGGTCATGTCCAGGGTCTGCGCCAGATCGCAGACACACATTTCGCCCCGGAGCAGGATGCACAGGATACGGATTCTCGTAAAATCTCCGAACACCTTGTAAAAATCCGCCAGCGCCTGCAGCTGCTCCGTATCCGGCATATGCTCCCTGACATCCTTCACAATGTCTTCATGAACATGCACAAAGTCACAATGCTCCACTTCTATCTTATCCATAGTTGTAATCTCCTTTACAAGTTTTTATTATACGTGAAATACGCAGGCGGGTCAAGAAAAGCCGCGGCTTTTTCCAACCGCGGCTTTCATATCTTTTTCACATTTCCTGTCGAGCTTACTGTTTTTGGTAGCTATGAGCACTTAGCGGATGTTCTTTATCCGCTTACGCGCGATGCGTCAAGAAACAGTTAGCGAGGTTTTAGCGAGCTTACTGTTTTTGGTAGCTATGAGCACTTAGCGGATGTTCTTTATCCGCTTACGTGCGATGCATCAAGAAACAGTTAGCGAGGTCTTAGCGAGCTTACTGTTTTTGGTAGAGGATGCGGATGGAATTTAAGATGCACAGCATCGCCACGCCTGTATCCGCAAAGACCGCCATCCACATATTTGCCAGTCCTGCCAGGCCCAGCACCATGACCGCTGCCTTGATGATCAGGGCGAATATCACATTCTGCCGCGCGATCCGTCCGGTTGCCCTGGCGATGGACAACGCCTGCGGGATCGCATTCATAGCGGAGGTCATGAACACCACATCCGCCGCTTCAATTGCCGCGTCCGCTCCGCTTCCCATAGCCGCTCCCACATCGGCCCCGGCCAGTACAGGCGCGTCGTTGATGCCGTCCCCGACAAACATCACACTGCCGTGTGTGCTGCGGATGCGGGTCAGCTCCTGAACCTTTTGTTCCGGAAGCAGCTTCGCGTGGACTTCATCGATCCCTGTCTCAGCCGCAACCGCGCGGGCTGTTTCCGCCGCGTCTCCGGTCAGCATGGCGGTCGCGATCCCCTGCCGCTTCATTGCCTGAACCGCAGGCTTCGCGTCTTCCTTCACCGTATCCGCAATGACCAGGCATCCGGCATACTTTCCATTGACTGCCAGAAGCACCTCGGTTCCATAGCTGCCTGCCTGCCCCTCTTCCAGTGTGATGCCATCCTCCACGAGAAGGGACCTGCTTCCGCAGAGAAGTGTACCGGCTTCCGTGACTGCTTCCACACCCTTTCCCGCAATTTCCTTGACAGAGTCCGGGCGGGGGCATGTGATCCCCTGTTGTTCTGCCGCCGCCATAATGCTGGCCGCGATGGGATGGGTCGAGTTCTGTTCACAGGTTCCTGCCAGCGCAAGTACCTGTTCTTCCGTAAATCCTTTTGCCGGGATCACTCTTTGAAGTTCAAAGTTCCCCTCCGTAACGGTTCCGGTCTTATCCATGACAACCGCCCTGACATCCTGCAGTGCCTCGATGGCAATGCCGCCCTTGAAGAGAATCCCCTGCTTCGAGCCAGCTCCTATCCCTGAGAAAAAGGCCAGCGGTACACTCAGGACCAACGCGCACGGACAGCTGATGACCAGGAAGGTCAAAGCCGTATAGATCCAGTACTGCCAGTTACCGGTCACCAGGGACGGCAGGATCGCCGTTGCCGCCGCCAGACCTACCACGATAGGCGTATAGATTCTGGAAAACCGTGTGATAAACCGGTCGATCTTCGGTTTGCTTGCGGCCGCGTTTTCCACGGAATCCAAAATCTTCGTTACCATGGAATCTTCCAGCGCTTTTTCTACACGAATCTTTAAAAGTCCGGAAGTGTTCACACAGCCGGAAATCACACTGTCGCCGGTTCCTGCCGCTACAGGAACCGGCTCCCCGGTCACAGGAGATGTATCAATTCGGCTCTCTCCTTCCGCGATCGTACCGTCCAACGGGATCCGGTCGCCGGGGCGTACCAGCAGAAGGTCGCCGGGCTTTGCCCGCTCTGCCGGAATCACCTGTACTTCCCCGCCATGCACCAGATTGACCACCTCAGGCCGCAGGTCTACGGCATCCATGATCTGGCTTCTGCTGCGCGCAACAGCAATGTCCTCGAACAATTCCCCGACGCGGTAAAAGAGCATGACTCCCACTGCTTCCGTATAATCCTGTATGGCAAACGCGCCGAGGGTGGCAATGCTCATCAGAAAATTTTCGTCAAACACATGGCCCTTTATGAGATTTTTTCCGGCTGTTAAAAGAACATGCCTGCCCAGTATCAGGTACGCAATGATCAAAAGAACTGCCGATGCCGTCACGGAATAACGCTCTGTCACGACTCCCGCAGCCATAAGCACCGCGCCGATACCGAGCTCCCAGATGTCCTTTTTGTTCTCTCTGGCTTTCTCCTTTTCTGCTTCCTTCCGTTCCGACGCGGCCTGCTTGGTCTCCTGCTTTGTTAGAGTCACACCGTCTTCGATGGAAGCACAGATTTCCTGGAATACGGGAAGGAGTTCCTCGCTTGTATTCGTCACGATCTGGAGCTGTTTGGTGGCATAGATCAGGTTGGCATAATCCACCTGGGGCAGCTCCTGGATCTTTCGCTCCATCTTCGCCGCGCAGTTGGCGCAGCCCAGGTTCTCGATGATGTAAATCTGCTTTTTCACACCGTCAAACGCGTGATTGACCGGGCGGCGCTCTATCGGCTCGTGGTGGTGGCCCTCGTGGTCGTGATGACCTTCATGACCGTGATCGTGGCCGCAGCCGCAATGCTCTCCGTGAACATGATGATGCTCATGGAATTCGTGAATATGTTCCTCATGATCATGGCCGCAGCCGCAATGTTCTCCATGGTCATGATGATGCTCATGGGATTCGTGAATATGTTCCTCATGGTTGTGGCCGCAGCCGCAATGTTCTCCATGGTCATGAACATGCGACTCATATATCTCATGATTGTGATTCCGATGTTTCCTGCCTTTTTTTATGATTTCTTCATTTTGAATTGCTAATTCTCCCATAGTATCCCTCCCAAATGATATCGCAATACATATGAGTAATTGCTCATATGTTCATGTAAGCACAAAAGGAGGAATTTGTCAAGAGGTATTGTGAAATAAGCCTAAATTACTGTAACACTACGTAGGATATGATGCTGCTATTTCAACTTGTTTTCACAATCCTGCAATTCATAAACTATACGGTCTGCAAAGACAGTATGACCTTCCACTCTATACAGCAGAAAATACCGCTGCCGCAAAAAATGAGTCCGCTTGTATCCGTTCTTTTTTAATGCAGGGCTTTCGCAGTCCTGTAAACTGTCCGCCGTAACAGGGCAGTCTCTGAATCGTTTCTTCAAAATCATTCAATACATTATAGTCCATATTTCGCCCTCATATCCGCAACCGCGTCTTCGGCATCTCTGTATTTTCCCTGGGCAGCATGTTTTCTTGCAGTATCAAGCCGGGATAATAATTCCTTTTCTGAAAAAGGCCGATATGGATTATCTGAAACTTCTGAGACGCGCATGATTTCAAATGGAATACCGTTTCTCATAACTGCCTGTGTCAAAAACTTTCTGATCGCAGTTGTAGTGTCAGTTCCCAAATCTTTAAATAACACATCGGCCTTCATTTTTAAATCTACTTCCTGACTTGACCCTCGCGGCAGTCGCCAAATATCCATGCAAGCATGTCTGCTTAGCTCATTGCTTCGCAGGAATAA
This sequence comes from Schaedlerella sp., assembly GCF_056796775.1. Lineage (NCBI taxonomy): Bacteria > Bacillati > Bacillota > Clostridia > Lachnospirales > Lachnospiraceae > Schaedlerella > Schaedlerella sp. The sequence goes on along the minus strand of NZ_JBQIKP010000002.1, from coordinate 139,511 downwards.
AAAAAGGATGCATCTGCTTATCACGGCTTTTGCATCCTTTTAACTAAGGAACTCTACGGAAACAGCTTATACAGTTCCTAAACTCAAAACTTCGACAATTTCAATTTCTCTTCCAGATACTTCTCCAGCCGTTCCTGCACGAACATGGGAACCTCCAGCATCTTCAGCGGCCTTCCGTCGCCCTCAGTCTTCTTCACATATTCCGTCACCGCGTCATAGTACACGCCCAGGAACTCGGTCCCCACATTAAACTTATTGATTCCTTTTGTAAATGCAATCTCCAGCTGGTCGTGAGGGATCCCGCTTCCTCCGTGAAGCACCAGCGGCACATCCGTCGCCGCATTGATCTCCTCCAGCCGGGCAATGTCCAGATGGGGCGTTTCCACATAGACGCCGTGGGCATTTCCGATAGCAATGGTCAGGGAATCACATCCGGTCTCCCGGCAGAATCGTTCGGCGGCATCTGCCTTTGTATAAAAATCACTCTTGTCGCCGTCGCAGTCCTGAGCAAGTCCTACGTGCCCGATCTCCGCTTCCACATCCACGCCGAAAATGTGCGCCGTCTCCACTACCTTTCTGGTCACGGCGATATTTTCGTCCAGCTCATGGGCGGACGCATCGATCATCACAGAGTCAAATCCCCCGCGGATGGCCTGCATCACAGATCTGTAATCATAGCTGTGGTCCAGATGCAGTCCCACCGGAACCTTCACCGAGGCCGCCAGTTCCTTTGTCATCTGTGCAAATCCGCTGACATTCATGGTATTGTTCATTTCCACATGCTCCGGCAGCAGCATCACGATGACTGGTGTATTCGTCTTTTCCGCAGTCGTCACGACCGAATATACCATATTATAATCCGTACAGATAAATGCAATCACAGACGTATTGCACTGATCCGCAAGCTTCAAAATATTACTGACCTTCTCCAACATAATCCTTACCTCTTTCTCCTACACCTGAAATCCAACCGATGACATCGCGTCAGTTCCCCAGCACCTCCGAAAACGCCCGGAACAGATAGCTCACAGACACCGCTCCCGGATCCGGAAGCCCAATCGCCTCCTCCCGGAAGTTCTTGCTGCGTCCCACCTTGGGCAGGATGCCCTTACTCTTCTCCGCGCCTTTTGCCGCCGCCTGATACGCCGCCGCAAGCATTTCGCCTGCCTGTGTCCCCGCATGCTCCTTCAATGCACAGACAGCAGGATACAACGCATCCAGCATGGTCTTCTGCCCCGGCTTTGAGCGGCCCCTGCGTTCAATGGCCTGCTCGCCGTCATAAAAATAATCCGCCAGTTCTTCCGTTGATACCGCGTCTCCATGCGGTAGTCTGCCGATCCCGCCGAAGAACATGGTCCCGAAGATCACCCCCGAAGCTCCGCCCATGCTTTTGATCAGTTCCAGACTGACCGCCTGGCAGAGCTCATCTACATAGTGAAATTTCCTTTCGCAAAGCATCATTTTCACTGCGGAAAATCCCCGCTTCATCCCGGTTCCGTGATCTCCGTCCCCGATCACCGAATCGATTTCCGTCAGCCGCGGTTCCTTTTCGATGATCAGCTCTGCCCCATGAAAAAACATTTCCTGAAGTGTTTCTACGTTAATCTGCCCCATCCTTATCCCCTCTCTCAGACCGTAAAATCATAGCCTGATGCTTTTCCCAGGCAGGCTTTCATCTCCTCATCCACAGCCAGCAGCGAGATCATGCAGCCGTTGGAATCAAACACATCAAAATACGTGCCCACTGAGCTGCCGCACACGGCAATCCCTTTTTTCTGCAAACGCCGAACCGCCGCGCGGAGCACCACAAAGCCCTCGGTAAAGCACATCCGCCGCAATCGGTTGACGCACAGGAACACCTCCTTCGGGCCGTAAGGCTCCAGCTCCGCCAGAAGCCTGTCAACCGCCAGAGAAACCAACTGGTCCGCCGATTCAAAAGGCACGCTCTCCACCGGAGGCTCCCCGGAAAATCCCGGTCCAACCAGGAGCTTCCCCTCTTCCTCCACCTTCATCGTGACAGAGCGCAGCCGTTCATTGCCCTTTTTCGCCAGACGCCACACCTGTTCCAGAGAATCCCCCCGGCCCGCGGCTGCGGATGCCAGCTTCGCAACCTGGGCGATGCCGTGAAGTCCGCCCCTTGACTCTTTTTCCTCGCCGATACAGCTGCACACATCATCGGAAATATAACAGGCCCTTGCCCGGATTCCCTCATGCGCCAACAGCTCCAGCGCCATGTCATTATTCAGATAATCTCCCATGAAATGATTGCACAAAAACAGTACTCCTTTCCCCGCGTCAATTGTTTTTGCCATCTCATAGAGCACATAGGCATTCGGAGCGCAGTTGAACTCACCATGCACCGCCGCGTCCGCCAGCCCCTGCCGGGCGAAACCGGCCCACATGGGGCCATAGCCGCCTCCTCCGTCTACAATGACCCGCACCTGATCCTCCGGCAGATGTTTCCGGAACAGGCCGCAGCCATATTTTGTATCCAGCTTCTCATATATTCCGGGCTCCGCATACAGGATCCCTTCCAGCGCTTCTCTAAGCGCTGTTTCTTCACTGTTCCATATCCACATACGCTTCTCACTTATCCCTTCACCGCGCCGGATGTCATACCCTTCACAAACTGCTTCTGCACAATGGAATAGAAGATGATCATCGGGATCGTGATAATGATCAGAATCGCAAACAGGACTCCTGGCTGGCTGTTGTATACGCCCTTGTACTGCTGCGCGATCAGCGGGAGGGTCTTTGTCGTGGCCTTCGTCATCGTACACAGCGCCAGGAAAAACTCATTCCAGCAGGTCAGGAAGGTCCAAATGGAAACCACCACGATACCGGATTTCAGCAGCGGCAGCACGATCCGCACATACAGTCCCGGCGTGGAACAGCCGTCGATGATGGCCGCCTCCTCCAGCTCCTTTGGAATTCCCGACATAAACCCCTGCAGGATCGTCACCGCATAGGGGATATTCAGCGCAATGTACGGAAAGATCAGCCCGAAATAATTGTCCAGAAGTCCGAACCTGCTGTTGAGCTGCGTGATTGGAATCACCAGCGCGCTGATCGGAACCATCAGGGCACACATGATCATGTTATACATGAGCAGCTTCCCCTTCACATTTTCCCTGGAAAACCCGAACACGGCCATGGACGCGAACAGCACCGTCGCAACCGTGGAAACCGTAGAGATCACAAAGCTGGCCAGGAAATTATAAGGAATGGTTGGATTATCTTTCATTGCCTTGATATAATTGCCGTTGGTCAGTTCCGTCACAAACAGGCGCGGATCATAGATAGAATTCTGCGTCCGAAAGGACAGGCTGAGCGTAAAGATCAAAGGCAGCAATGTCATGACCGTCGCAATAATCAGCAGCAGAATCCATCCTGCCTGCCCCATCTGCGGACGAGACCCGGATTTTTGATTTGAATTTGCCATGGTCAGTCTCCTTTCTTCATAAAATCACCGGAACCAAGGAACCGAACCTGTATAAAGGTCAGGATCAACGCGACTAACAGGATCGCAACCGAAATGGTACATGCATAGCCCATCTGGTTCTGGGTAAAGCCCTTGAGGAAGATGTAGGTTCCCGGCATCTCCGTCGCATGGTTCGGTCCGCCGTTGGTCATCACGCCCACCAGCGCGTAAGTCTGCAATGAACCGATCACACCCAGCATCAGCAGCGACTTGTGCACCGATGCCAGAGAGGGCAGGTATACATACCTGAGCTCCTGCCATACTGTCGCTCCGTCGATCCGCGCTGCTTCCTTGATATCATCGGAAATCTGCGACAGGCCGCCTACATATATGATCATGGACCATCCCGTCCACTCCCAGATATTGGCCAGCATCACTCCGAACAGGGCTACTTTTGCGTTGCCCAGAACGTTGATGGTCGGGGACATATTGAACCACTGGTTCAGATAATACCCCAGGATCCCCTGATAGGGCTGAAAAATCTTGCTCCACACGATCGCTACGACCGTAACAGAGGTAACGACCGGTATAAAAAAAATGGTACGGAATACCATCTTCGAGATTCCTTTTCCATTGCGTTTTTTCCGTCCGAGCCGCTCCTCAATGATGTACGCAAGGATAAATCCGAGACAGGCCTGTATCGGTACTGTGACCAGAATCCAGACCGCCGAGTTTTTGATGGTCGTCCAGAACGTAGAATCCTTTAAGAGACTGAAATAATTGGCCAGTCCGACGAATTCCATTTTTGACAGGGTTGACCATTTATAAACACTGTGTGTCGAAACGAACAAAATGGGGTACAAAATATACATACAGAAGAAGAACATCGCCGGAGCGATAAACAGATATGCGATCCAGTTGATCTTCTGCTTTTTCTTGATCTTTGTATTCTCCACTCCACACCCTCCTCTCCGATGATTTTTAATGGTGTACAAAACGCCTGACGCTTTTTTGCGTCCCCAGGAATAGAAATGAGGGGAACCCTCAAAGGCTCCCCTCCGATCCAGGCACTCAATCAATGATTTTTTCATACTTATATAATTTAGTACAGAAACATTTTTTACTTTTCTTTTATAAGAGCATTCTGCCCTTTCAGATACATTTACTGTTTTTTACAGAGTATTCTGCCCTTCCAGACGAATTTCCTGTTTTTTACAGAGCATCCTGCGCTTCCTGAATGTGAGCCGCTGCCGCGTCTACATCATATTCTCCGCCGACCAGTCCCTGCATTGCTTCCTGAACCGCCGTCTCGATGGTGGATTCCGCGATACGCTGGTTTACCAGTCCGCCCGCGATATCCTTACCGGATCTGTTGAACTCGTCAACCGCATTCTGCAGGCCGTCTCTCTCGATCATCGCGCTGGTATCCGGCTCCATATTCGGATAGGACAGATGGTTGTTCATATCGTTCGCAATCTCCTGTCCGCCCGCGCCTGCCGCAAAGCTGGCCAGAGCTTTCCATGCCGCTTCAGGATTCTTGCAGTTCTTTGTGATGCCGTATCCGAAGTCTACGCCGCCGATGGGTTTGGAGTCTTCCACATCGTCAGAGATTGCCGGGAGATAGAAGTAGTCATAATCCCAGTTCGCAACCGCATCCGCCACATCTTCTGCCGTATATTCCTGCGCCCACCAGGAACCCAGAGCCATCATTCCCGCCTGGCCTGCGAGGAACAAAGTCGTTCCGTCGCTGTAGCTTGTGGAGGAAAGCGCGCCGTCCTGGATCACGCCGTCGTCAAACAGTTTCTTGTAGTTGGTCATTGCTTTCTTCATCTCGTCGCAGGTCCATTCCTTCTCGCCGTTCTGGCATGCGTCGAAGAGATCTTTGTCGATCTGTGAGGTACACATAATCAGCAGGTTTACATGCTGCCATCCGTCAGCGCCGCCGAAGAATAACGGAGCATAGCCGCCGTCCCTGAGTTTCTTTGAGCAGTCTACCAGCTCTGCGTATGTGGTCGGAGCCTTCAGGCCGAGACTGTCAAAGAGGGTCTTGTTGTACTCGATATAGATTACCTGCGTCTCAATAGGGAGAATGTAGTAACTGTCGTCCCCCTCCTCATTTCCTAACTGGAGCTGACTCTGGGTTACATTGTCGTATACGGATGTCCAGTCATCGCCCCACTCTTTTTTCGCATATTCTCCGAGATCGATCAGATAATCGGAATAAGTCTGAGTCAGAGAACCCGGCTGCAGTCCCATGATATCCGGAAGATTGTCCGCAGATGAAGCCGCGGAGATCGCCTCTAAGTATTCGGGATTATAGTTGTAGTTCGTATAGTCAATCTTGATATCGGAATTTTCCTTTTCAAATGCCGCGATCATCTTTTCCGCAGTACGTGTCACCGGTGACCAGGTCCACAGGGAAATGGATCCGCCCGCTTCACTGCTGCCGCCCTCATTGCCGCTTTCTTCACCTTCCGCCTCGCTGCCGCTGTCTGCCCCGCTCTGGCTGCCGCTCTCTCCGCCCGCGTTGCCTCCGCCGCAGGCCGCAAGACTGATCACCATAGCGCCTGCAAGCATTACACTTACCATTTTCTTAAACATGTTTTTCCTCCTTTATTTTTTGATTGATTGACTGGACTCCAATATTTGATACCTTGCAAATTCCTCTCTCCACCGCGCCCCCTGCTCCGGCTCATACACCTTCAATTCAAAGGACTCCTTTGAGAGCTGCCGCATCTGCTCCACCGACGTCACCTCGCCCTGGGCATACAGCTGTGTCAGCAGATTGCCGGAGATCGTGGCATAGGTCATTCCCGCATGGATCTCCATATCCAGGGCGTTGCTGATGAACTGCATCAAAAGCCCGTTTCTGGAACCTCCGTTGATCACATAGACCCTTGAAAAATGCTCTCCCAGCTCCCGGAACGCACAGGCATAATGCCGCGCCTTCATTGCAATGCTTTCATAGATACACCGGATAAACTCGCCGTCCTTTTCCAGCAGCGGCTGACCTGTACGCCGCAGATAGTCATTGATCTTCGCGCACGTATCGCCTCCCGCGGTGCCGAGCAGCGCGTCCTCCACATCAATGTAAACACGAGGGGACGGCGTATTCTGGGCAAGCCAGATCAGATCCGGGTGGGTATAATCCTTTCCCTCTTCACGCTTTGTCCGCAAAAATTCATTGATATGCCAGCTTGCCGAGAAATCCCGGTAAATGATCTTTCTCCGGTCGATTCCTCCGGTATTCTTGAAGCCCTTTTCATAGGCCTCCCTGGTCAGCAGGCAGTCCTCTCTCTCAATGCCCATACTGATGCTGGTTCCCACGCTGATGTACAGATCTTCTTTTCCGAAATCCGGAATAGCCGCCACTGCCGCGGCACTGTCATGGCTCACCGCCGCAATGATCTGGGTCTTCTGCATCCCGGTCTTCTCGGTCACCCAGGCCCCGAAGCTTCCTTTCGTGTTGCCCGGCTCCACGATGGGCGGCAGCATTTTTTCCGGAAGGGCGAAGCGCTTCATCACCTGGCGGCTCCAGTCCTCCTGCCGGTTCTCCAGAAGGCAGGAGGTTCCGGCGATGGTCATCTCGCAGCTGATCTCCCCTCCCAGGAAATAGGACAACAGATCCGGCAGGAACAGCATGTCCTCCGCTGATTCCAGGATCCGGCTCTTCTGTACCACATACGAATAGAGCTGCGGAAGCGTATACGTCCTGTTGCACTGGCATCCGGTGAGTTGAAACAGCTCCCACTCGTCCATCACCTGCTTCATGTCCTCCATCGTTCCCGAGGTCCGTTCATCCCGGTAATGGTAGACTGGCTCCAGAAGCCGTCCGAAGCCGTCCAGCAGTCCGTAGCTGGCGCCCCATGTGTCTATGGCAAATGTATCTGCCTGTCCGTATTTTCCCCGAAAGAGGGCAAGCCCGTCCAGAACGGAATGATAGAGTCCAAACACATCCCAGTAAAGCGCCGTTCCGATATCCGCCGGGCGGTTCGGGAAATCCCAATATTCATTTATGTGCATCTGCCTGCCGTCAAACACGGCGGCGGCCATCTTTCCGCCGCTTGCGCCGATATCGGCGGCAATCATCAATCTTTCCTTCATAGCATATATTCTTTCATGTGAATCATACTCTTATGTATCCTGATCCGGTAAGTGTAACTGCTCTATTATATGGTCTCTTCCAAAAATTCAAATGCTTCCTGCAGCACCAGCGCCGCGGCGCCCATGGCACCCAGATCCGGGCCAAATTCGGAAACTTCTATATTTAATATATCCGTATTTTCCGGAATGGCATCCCGTTCCACACAGGCTCTCAGACGTTCCAGGAAGGGCGTTCCGATAGAAGCAAGTTCTCCGTACATAACGATCCTGCTGGGGGCGAAGATATTGACCAGGATGCCCAGAGCTTTCCCCAGATACTGGCTGGCCTGCTGCAAGAGCCCCAGCGAATCCTCATCTCCGGCCAGTACGGCTTCCCGAAATACTGCCATCGTGATTTTCTCCGTATCTCCATGGATCATATCTGCGATCCCCTTAAATCTTCCGGCCAGCACACCGTCCCGGATCTTGCCCATAATGGCCACATCCGACACCTCGGAATTCAGGCAGCCATAGCGTCCGCAGGAACACATCCTGCTCCCGGTGCCGACCCGGATATGGCCCAGCTCTCCTGGAAAACCGTATCTGCTGCTCACCGCCTGGTTGTTGATGACCGGCATGACCCTGGCGCCGGTTCTGACAGATATGAACAGCATATCGTCACAGGAGCCATGGAACACCAGCCATTTATAGGCGTAGATCATCACATCTACGTTATTTCCCATATAACAGGGAATCTGAAATTCCTCTTCTATGATCTGTCTCACCGGGATATTCTTCCACCCCTCAAAGTAGGTGTAGGACAGCGCGATCCCCTTCGTCTTGTCGCTGTAGCCGGGTACGCCAAGCCCGATCCCGATGATCTTCTCTTTCCCGCCCTCGGGTACCCGGATCGCCTCCCGGACCATGTCCTTGATCAGACCGAGCAGCCCGTCCGTGCACCGATGCGCGTCATCGAGCGCCTTTCTCTGCCGATGAACCGGCTGTCCTGTAAAATCGAGAACAACACAATGCATCCATGTGCGGTTCCACTCTACTCCCACGAAATATCCTCCATGAGGATTCAGACGGAGCCAGACCGGTTTTCTTCCGACCCTTGCCTCCTCACATTCCTCCTCGTAGATCAGGCCGTCCCGAATCATGTCCTCCACGGTATTCATCACGGTGGTCATGCTGTAGGCCGTCATCTTCCGAATGTCGTTGCGGGAAACGTCCGTGTTTGTCCGGATCACACTTAGCATCTTGTTGCGTTGGTAGTATTTTCTGCTTTCCAGAATTGATTCATTTTCCATAAGTCCTGTCCGCCTTTCCTGAAACACATGCAGCATGTCTGCATTCTGCTGGATAAAATTGCCCTTACGATTAGGCTTGCCTTTTGTACCTCCTGCATTTTCGCATGGATCCTGCAGTAAATACGCACACTCTTATCAGACAATTATAAGCGTTCACAGGGGAACGAATCAATCATTAAATCGAAAACGGGATTATTTTTTTACCCGTTTTGCACGGTTCTCCTTGTAGATCTCATAGAATCTTGCGATCTCCAGTTGATCAAGCGCTTTTTCCCCGCCCAGAATGTAACTCGTGATCAGGATCTGCTCCGCGATGGCCTCGCTTGCCTCCACGATGTTCATGGCATCCTCCACCGTCTTACCCACCGCCAGGCTTCCGTGGTTCCCCAGCAGTACGATCCGATAGCCTTCCGCCAGATAGGGCTCTGCCATGGTGAGGATGTATTTTGTTCCCGGCGCGCCGTAGGGAGCGCATGGAATCTTGTGGAAATTGCCCATCATCTCCGGAAGCGCCCCGGTCTCAATGTCCCGGCAGGCCATGGAAAACGCGGTCAATACTTTGGAATGGCTGTGCACCACGCCGCCTACATCCCATCCGTTCTCCTCGCAGATATCGTATGCCATGGTATGCATGATGATCTCGGAAGTCTCCTTCATGCCCCAGATCCGCTCTCCCGCTTCATTGATGACCGCGATCTTCTCCGGGGTCAGCATCCCCTTGTTCTGTCCGGTGGGGGTGATGTAGATCTTGCCGTCCCGCTTTGTCGAAATATTGCCTGCAAAGGAATTTACAAGTCCTTTGTCATCCATCCGCTTTGCCACAAACAATACTTCTTCGATAGCCTCCTTTGAAATACCAAGCTCTCTCATCTTTGTACTTGTGTCTGTCATGTCCTGCCTCTCCCTTTCCCTCGTAAGTTTATTATTTTTTCGATTATATTTGTAGGCATAATTTACCATTTTTTGAAATTTTATCAAATTTTTTGTGCTTTTTCCTGATTGTTTTGTCTTTATTTATTATTTTTTCGATATAATTAATTATAGACATTTTATCTCATTTGTCAATAGGTTTTTGGAAAATTATTTCGAAAAAAGAAAAATCTTGTTACAGGGCACGCCTGGTCAAGGTGTGTGACCTGCGGCAAAATCTTATCCGCACATCTAAATAAAAACATTTACGGGTGATGTATGAGTTGTCAGGAGTAAATAGATATGGTAAAATTTTAAGGCAGAGTGATCGTTTTATAAGGGAGGCATAATACAGTGAAAAAAACAAAAAAGCTTCCAATCGGAATTGAATTTTTTAGGGATTTCAAGAGAGATCATTTTTACTATGTCGATAAAACAGGCTTTATTCGCAATCTGATAGATACCAGGGGGAGCGTAAACTTATTTACAAGGCCCCGTCGGTTCGGGAAGAGCCTTAATATGGATATGCTCAAAACATTCTTCGAGATTGGTACGGATCCTTCCCTTTTTGATGATTTGGAGATCGCACATGAGACTGCGTTCTGTGAGCAGCACATGGGGAAGTATCCTGTGATTTCCATCAGTCTGAAGGATGTGGAAGGAAAGACTTTTCAGACGGCGTATGATATGTTGGGGATTGAAATCAGCAGGGAAGCCAGACGATTTAAGTCTCTCTTAGAAAGCGGCAGATTGATGCCATTTGAAAAGGAACAGATGATTCGCTTAATGAAAGGTAAGTTTGAAAAAGAAGCTTATCTTCACACCAGTCTTCGGCTTTTAACAGAATTACTTTTTGAGCATTATGGGATTCCGGTGATCGTTTTGATCGATGAATACGATGTGCCTTTAGATAAAGCGTATCAAAACGGCTATTATCCGGATATGGTCAGTCTAATCCGTTCTTTATTCAGCCAGGTGCTTAAAACAAACAGTAATTTATATTTTGCCGTGATTACCGGATGCCTCCGGATTGCAAAAGAAAGTATTTTTACAGGGCTTAATAACTTTAAAGTCCGGACAATCTCAGATATCCGCTTTGCAGAGTATTTTGGATTTACAGAAGATGAAGTAAAAGCGTTGCTTGAATATTATAATCTGGAAGAAAAATTTGATATACTAAAGGAATGGTATGACGGTTACCGCTTTGGTCAGACGGATGTATATTGTCCATGGGATGTGATCAATCAATGTGATAAGTTTCTGGAGGCAAAAGATGCCCCCATGGAAGCGCATTGGGAGAACAGCAGCAGCAACGCGATTGTACAGGACATTCTTGAGACAGCGACAGAAACAACGAAAAGCCAAATCGAAGCACTGATTTCCGGCGAAGCAGTGGAAAAGATACTGATTCCGGAATTGACCTATACGGATCTTGGCAGTAAAAATAAAAGTATACGTGAAACCTATCTATGGAGTGTCCTTTTCGCGGCAGGATACCTGACGGATGCCGGCAAACCTGAAAATGGAATTCACAGGCTGGTGATTCCCAACAGAGAAATATTAGGAATTTATGAAAAACGGATTCTTTCCTGTTTTCAGGCAGAAATCACAAGCGATACGACCAGATGGGAAAAATTTTGTGAGGCATTAAAAACAGGAGATGCTGTGGAACTCCAGAATATATTTAATGAATTTATGGCTGTTTCCATCAGTATCCGAGATACATTCACGCGAAAAGAAATGAAAGAAAATTTTTATCATGGCATGATATTAGGGCTTTTGCAGGCAGAAGGAAGCTGGAGCCTGAAGTCAAACGCGAAATCCGGGGTAGGATACACGGATATTCGATTGGAAATCCCTTCGGCAAAAATCGGCTGTGTAATTGAAGTTAAATACGCTGAGCATGGACAATATGAGCAGTCCTGTGCCAAAGCAATGAAGCAGATTGAGGAGGATGGATATGCCGAGATACTCCGGCAGGATGGTATGCAGACAATCCATAAGTATGGGATTGCATGTTATAAGAAAAGCTGCAGAATAGCGTACTGCCGGGAAGAGTGAAACAAGAGTATAGCCTATCGATAGAGTCGTCACTATTCCTCGGTAGTGACGGCTTTTTCTGTTCCTGATATTCGTTTCCTGATGTTACGCAGTAACGCGCCTGCTATTTCAGTAATTCCAGCACCACATAAGTCCTTCTCCCCAGATCCTCCTCCAGCGGCACCCGCCAGGTCTGATCCTTGACCTCCTTCGGGAGGTTATATAGATTGATCACTTCCAACCCTTTGGCTTCATAATATTTCTGCAAATAATCTTTTTCCGCGTGCACACTGCTGGATACGAAATAATTCTTGTGCATTCCGTCCTTGAACCGCATTTCCTGGGCAATATACTCAATCCAGCTTACAAAGGTTTTTAGATTGTAGTCGTTCAGCGAATACCCCACGAACAGAAATACATGGTCGATGAGCAGGGATTTTAAAAACACTTCCATCAGGCGGTGAGTCTCGGAGTAATAGAGGTAGTCTTCCTCTTTAAAGACCAGCTTTTCTACCTGGTCAATGTCTCCGTGCATCTTAATCAGGTATTGATTCGCTGTACCCTTGAGCAGCTCCCGGTCCTCGCGGATCACCTCATAATTGTCCGCGATCTGATCCAGCAGTTTGTCATAGTTGGTGGTCACGAGATGCCTGGGATTCAGGGATACGATCAATTCGTCCAGGATATTGGACTTCGCGTCGACAGCGATCAGATCTCGAAGGAGCTGGTAATAGTTCTTATGGCCTTCACTTTCATCCATACAGTAATAGTATTGCGGAATCCGTATGTATTCCTCCATCGCAAGCCGCTCTATGGATGGATAGCCGATCCGCTCCGCAAATGTCTGCACCATCTGCCCCCAGGTCGGCAGTCCGGAATTTCTGGATACTCCGGCTCCGACGAATATGACCAGCTTTTGCCTGGCAAGCGCCTGTTTTAAGTCTTCGATTCTTTTATAAAATTCATTCATGATCCATCGCTCCCTCTGCAGCCTTATGATATGTAGTATACCTTATATCAACGGCTTTTAACACCCCTATTTTTTGTGTACCGCTTTATCGGAAAGAAAAAAAGACGGCCGCAGCCATCTTTTCCTCTCCGCCACGATTTCCTGTGCCGGTCGCATTTCATGTCTCTATAATATACTCCTTATTCCTCTGTCACAAATACGAACTTCACTTCCCCGTCCATATCATCGGAGATTCCTGAGAAATTCTTATATGCTCTGGAAGCGTCCAGCATCTCGTTCATCTTATCCAGCAAGTCTTCAACATCCCCGCCGAACGCGTCTACCAGCTTCTGGATTCCATCCCTGTCGAACCGGATCATACCATCGTTGAGTTCGGCCGCTCCGTCATCCAGCTGCTGCACGCCGTCAATCAGGGCACCGGAGCCAGACTGCAGGGTGTTCAGACCATCTTTTAATGTCAAGGCGCCATCGTTGAGCCGGGAGGCTCCGGAGGCCAGTTCGGAAGCTCCAGAGTTCAACTCGGAGGCTCCGGAAGCTAATTCCGCCGCACCGGAGGCTGCGGATCTGGCACCCTCGTTGGCTTCGCCCATTTTTTCGGAAAGTTCGGCGCTTCCGGCATCCAGTTTCTGAGCGCCTGCGGATAACTGAGCCAGGCCGCTGGCCAGGCCGTCTTTGCCGTCTACTCCGTTGCGGAGAGCAGTTGTTCCGTTCTTCAGCTGATTCACTCCCTCTGTCACCTTGCTGACCATACCGCTCTGGTTTACTTGCTGATCCAATTCCGCCAGCCCGCCAGCCACCTGATTGATTCCGGCATTCAAGGTGTCTGCTCCTGTTTGTAATTTCCCCATTCCGGACTGCAGCTCTTTTGCCCCCACTGCAAGCAGCTCAATTTCGGAAGCCTGGCTCTCTATCTTCTGCACTTCTCCAAGCATCTGCGCGGTTACTTCCTGGAGAATTGTAATCTGATCTGCAGCGGCCGTATTTGTGTACGATGAGGTATTGCTTTCCGCAATGATCGCATTTGCATCATTGGCAATTGCCTGCGCCGTTGCCATTGCCGCTTCGGCATATGCAATCGTTTCGGCGGACGTATCATTCTGTACCACGCTTTGGCCTCCCCCCGCATAGAGGTTTGCGCGCGCACTCTCCACATAACTCAATGCACTTTGCACAGCGCCGTTTACAGACTCATCTTCTGAAACGATTCCGCTGAGCACAGAGGCGATCGCATTCAGATCAGATTCTGCAGCTGCATTTCCACCGCCCGATTCAGAAATAACTACAGGTGTATTCGCACTGCTTTCAATCGCTGCCAACTGTGCTTCCAACGCGCTTGCGTTTGCTGCTATATTCTCTGCTGTCTGCGCGGACGCCGTATCTGCACTGGTCGTAGTTCCTGACGCAAGGCTGTCTGCCGCCGTTTTTAATTGCGTCAGTCCCTGTTCCAACTGGCTGATCGCTCCCAGCTTTTCCTGCAATTGTCCAATACCGGCCGCTAATTGATCCGCCCCTGCTTTTAATGAGTCTGTGCCTGCCTTCAGACTTGCAGCCCCGTCCCGAAGGCCGCCCTGACTATTCACTCCTGTACTTAGCTGCGCAATCGCTCCGCTAAGAGCCGGCAGCGCCTCCCCAAGCTGACTCTGCAGGCTTCCGATCCCGTCATCCAACGCGTTCACCCCAGGAAGCAGTACCCCCTGTGTCTTCTCCGCCGCCGTCTTCAACCCCAGATTCAATTCCCCGGCCCCGGAAGCCAGCGTCTTCGTTCCGTCATAGAGCTGCCCGGTGCCGTCTGCCAGCTTTGCGTTTCCATCCGCAAGCTCCTGGCTTCCGTCTGCCAGCTTATGGCTTCCGTCCAGCAGTTCGCTGCTTCCATCCGCCAGTTCGCTGGTTCCGGACTGCAGCTCCCCGCCTCCGTTTACAAGCTGATTGATTCCGTCTGTCAGCGTGCCCGAGGATGCCAGCAGCGTGTCGATCCCGTTTTTCAGTTCCCCGCTTCCGCTGACAAGCTGGCTGGAAGCGTCCTGCAGTTCGCCCATGGAATCATTCAATTCATCCAGGCTGTCAAACCCGTTTGTATCCAGGTCATTGAAAATGCTGTTGGTCGCGATGGTCATTCCCTCCACCGGTTCATACTCTGTCACATCCGCTTCCATCTCAAAATAATCCGGAATGTCCAGATCCTTCTCCTCGATTCCAAGAAGGTGTTTCATGGACGGGAAACCGTAACCAATCACCATATTCCGTTCCCCGTCAGAGATCAGCCTGCCGTTCTCCACGGTCACATTTTTAAAGTTCTCCCCATCCAGGATCAGTCCCGTTGCCATCATAAACGGGGTCGAAGCCTTGCCGCTGCCTCCGCTCTTATTTTCATATGTGTAGCGGATCACCACATGACCGCTCTTTCCTTTCAAGTCTGCGGCGGAAATCTCCTTTCCGTCCAGCTTATAGGAAATCCGAACCCCTACCGGCAGTTCTTTTGACGTGGTGCCCTGGTAGCAGATATCCGCGTCCGACGTATCCCATACGACTCGTTTGCCCATTGCGGAAAATGCCTCGTCGCCCTTGACATTTACAATATCCTGGAGATCCGAGATATCTTCCAGCTTTGACTGGTCGGAAATGTTTCTGAGCTGGTCGGACACGGTCACAGATTTTACGGAGCCGCTCCCATCAATTTTTGCATATACAGTTTCTTCCTTTGTCGGCTTTGCGGAAGTTTTGGAGGCGGACGCATCTGTCTCGGATGACTTCTCTTTCGAAGACTTCTTTTCCGCCGGCTTTTTCTCCGATGATTTCTTCTCCGAGCCGCTTTTTGCCGTTTCTTTATTTTCCGCCCCCGCAAATTCTACTTCTGTAACTGTCACATTCCCTTTTTCCGGTGCGTGAAGCAAAGCCCCGTCCAGGCTTCCCGCTACCAGACTTACCAACATCATACTTGCTATGAATACCCTTACTTCTCTGTTTTTCATAAAGCACAACCTCCTGTTCAATCCATTTATAACTCTGATTTTCATCTATAAATCCGATTTTCGTTTATGAATCCGATTTTCATTTATAAATTCAATTTTTCTATTATAAATCCAATTTTTGTTTATAAATTCATTTTTTGTTTACGTATCCATTTTTTATTCCATGCTCTGACTTCCACTTATGAAGTAGCCGCTGTTTTCAGCTTCTCCTTTTTCTGATGCATTTCCCTCGTCGTCACGCAGATCACCTTGTCAAATACCATCAGCATGGATGGCAGGACGAAGATGACTACGAACATACTCACGATCGCTCCCCGTGCCATCAGGGTACACAACGCAGAGATCATATCGATATCCGAATACAGTCCCACCCCGAAGGTTGCGGCGAAAAATCCCAGCGCCGATACAATGACGGAATTGATTGAGGATGACAGCGCAATCCGGATCGCTTCCTGTCTTTCCCTGCCGTTTCCCCGTTCCTTCTTGTACCGGGTCGTCATCAGGATCGCGTAGTCCACGGTAGCTCCAAGCTGGATCGTCCCGATAACGATGGATGCGATAAACGGCATCTTCGTCCCCGTATAATAGGGGATTCCCAGGTTGATGAAGATGGCAAATTCAATCACGGCCACCAGGATCACCGGTAGGGAAACGGACTGGAATACCACAGTGATGATCAGGAAAATCGCAACTATGGATACCGCGCTTACTACCTTAAAGTCTTTATCCGTGATGGTGATCAGATCCTTGGTGCAGGGCGCTTCCCCGATCAGCATCCCGGAGCTGTCATATTTTTTGATGATGGAATTCAGGATTTCACACTGCTCATTGACCTCATCGGTGGCCACCTTATATTCTGACTGGACCAGAATCAACTGCCAGTCGCCCTGTTTGAGTTTCTCCGTCACCTCCGCCGGGATGAAATCCCTTGGAACCGCGGATCCCAGAATGCTGTCCAAGCCCAGAGCAAACTTGACGCCCGCCACATCCGACATTTCATTCAACATGGCTTTGGCGTCTTTCGAGGGAAGCTTTGCGTCTGCCAGAACCATGTGCGTGGCATTCATGTCAAATTCATCCGCCAGCTTTTCATTGGCCTGAATACTCTGCAGGTATTTTGGAAGGGTGGCATCCAGGTTGTAGTAGACTTCTGCTCTCCTGTAACCCAAAAGCGCAGGCGCCAGCAGGATCAGGAACGCCAGCACAAACGCTTTATAATGCCTGGTGATCAGCGCCGCCGTTTTATCCATCTTCGGGATCATAGACTTATGGGTGGTCTTTTGAATCACTTTGTCAAACACCAGAAGCAGGGAGGGCAGAATGGTTACGCAGCTAATCACCCCGCAGATCACGCCCTTTGCCATGACGATTCCCAGATCCCGGCCCAGCGTAAAGCTCATGAAGCACAATGCGATAAATCCTGCCACTGTGGTAACGGAGCTTCCGACCACCGAAGAAAATGTATTTGCAATTGCGTGCGCCATAGCCCTTTCCTTGTCTCCGTCATACCGCTGCTGGTTCTCCTGATAGCTGTGCCAGAGAAAAATGGAATAGTCCATGGTTACCCCCAGCTGCAGCACCGCGCTGAGCGCTTTTGTGATATAAGAAATCTCCCCTAAAAAATAATTGGTACCCATATTGTAAATAATGGCCATTCCGATACTCAGCATGAAGAAGATGGGAAGCACCCAGCAGTCCATAAATATCGAAAGCACGATGCAGGTCAGGATCACGGCGATCAATACGTAGATCGGTGTCTCCTTCTCCGAAAGATCCTTGATATCCGTCACCACAGCAGACATGCTGCTGAGATAGCACTGCTTGTTCGTTACACTGCGGATCTCATGAATGGCATCCATGGTGCTGTCGGCCGATGTAGAATCTTCAAAAAAGATTGCCATCAGAGTGGCGTTGTCCGTATTAAATATTTCCCGAAACTTATTCGGCAGAACGGACATGGGAACCGACGTATCCATCAGGGAATCGTACCAGATCACATCCGCTACGCCTTCCACCTCTTCAATCCGTACTTTCAGGTCCGCGCTTTCCTTCGTAGTCATGCCCTCCACGACCTCCATCGCAAAGGCGCCTTTTCCAAAGTCGTCCATCAAAATGTCCTGCCCGATCATCGTGTCGATGTTGTCCGGCAGATAATACAGGATGTCGTAATTGACCCTGGTTTTAAAGTATCCCAACGCAGAAGGGATCAACAGCAGAAGGCCAAGTATCAGAATCACAATCCTGTACTTCACAATCTTTTTACCTGCTTTCACCATGTTAAATGCCTCCTTCTTTCAGAATGACCTTTGGTCATTTTCTATCACAAAAGTACTATATAACAGAAATGACCAAAAGTCAATATCATTTTTAAAAATTGTTGACTTTTGGTCATTTTTATTTTTGTACCGCTTTTAAAAAATCTGTCAGGGGAACTTGCAGACCAGAAATATCCAAACACATATTTTATAACATATACACAAAAACAATCTGAATTTTTCGTGAAAAACATGTATGGATAATCCTTTTCAAAAAGTATATAATAAAATGGAATACAGGTGTTCGGTACATCTGCGGAGATAGAATTAAATACAGTGATCGCTGATATGTATATCCTGGGGATTGGCCCAGAGTTTCTACCGACTGCCGTAAGAGTTGACTACATAGACATTCGTTTGTTGTAGTTAATTCTTTTTTTATCGGTTTATATGCGATATTGGCAGTCGCAGGCCGCCCGTTGCCCCAGGCAATTCAAAATGGCAGCCCGCAGCAAAAGCAGAAGGAGGAGATGCATATGCGCGAACATTCATTTATTTTAAAAGGTAATATCTGTTATTCAGAGATGAAGAACCGCCTGTCGGTGACTGAGCAGGGCTATCTGGTCTGCCGCGAAGGAATTTCCCGGGGCGTTTATCCGGTGATCCCGGACGAATATCGGAATCTGCCGGTGAAGGACTATGGAGACCGGCTCATCATTCCCGGCATGACCGATCTGCATATCCACGCCCCCCAATACCCTTTCCGGGGCATCGGGATGGATCTGGAACTGCTGGAATGGCTGAATACCCATACCTTTCCGGAGGAGAGCCGGTACTCGGATCTGGAATATGCCGAAAAAGCTTATCGGATTTTTGTCGAAGATCTGAAAAAAAGCGGGTCCACAAGAGCTGTGATTTTCGGCACCATCCATCTTCCGGCCACGGAATTTTTGATGAAGGAGCTGGATGCTTCCGGCCTGTCCACTTATGTGGGCAAGGTCAATATGGATCAGAACTGTACCGACGACCTGCGGGAAACGGATGCCCGGGAATCCCTGGAAAGCACCGCCGCATGGCTTCGTGAGACCTCCGGAAAATATCCCAATGCCCGTCCCATCCTTACCCCCCGGTTTGCGCCTACATGCAGCGGACCCCTGTTGGAAGGGCTGGGTAAGCTGCAGAAGGAATATGGTCTTCCGGTGCAGTCCCATCTGTCGGAAAATCTGTCGGAGATCCAATGGGTGCAGGAGTTGTTCCCCTGGTCTGCCTGCTATGGAAATGTCTATGAGCATTACGGCCTGTTCGGCAAAGAGGCGAAAACGGTCATGGCACATTGTGTACATTCTTCGGATCTGGAAGTGGAACTGATGAAGAACAACGGCGTGTACGTGGCCCATTGCCCCCAGTCCAACACCAACCTTTCTTCCGGGATCGCCCCCATCCGCAGATATCTGGATGCGGGAATCCCTGTCGGACTTGGAACCGATATCGCCGGCGGGACAAATATGTCCATGTTCCGCTGCATAGCCGACGCGGTGGGCGTTTCCAAACTTTACTGGCGGCTCATCGACCAGGAGAAAAAGCCCCTGACCATGGAGGAAGCCTTCTACCTGGCCACCAGAGGGGGCGGATCGTTCTTCGGGAAAGTGGGAAGCTTTGAAGACGGCTATGAACTGGACGCGCTGGTGCTTGACGATTCAGGCATCCGCACGGCAAAAGAACTGAATACAAAGGAACGTCTGGAACGGTATATTTATCTGGCAGAGGAAGGCGGACGGCTGGCCGGAAAGTATGTAAACGGCAGGGAGATCCTCCTTTCCTGACAGAAATCCAAACATCAAATGTTACAGTTCTCGGCCTAACCGGCCGTGAACTGTAACCAGTAAATGACCGGAAGTCGAATTTTAGCGATAAAATTATTGACTTTTGGTCATTTTTTGTTTATAATGATGTGCATCATCAAAATGGATTCTATACAGACCAGACGGCAGGGGGCCGGATGCCCGCAGCCGCTGCAGCGCACATTGTCTGTGATCAGGAGGAACACACTATGGGAAAAGTCGAAGAAAACAAACAACTAAAGCTGGACGCGCTTTTTTCCAGTGCGTATGATTTATTTTTATCACAGGGAATTGTGAAAACGTCCATCCACGATATCGTCCAGAAGGCCGGCGTGGCAAAGGGCACGTTCTATCTTTACTTTAAGGATAAGTATGAGATCCGGGACAGGCTCATCGCGGAAACCGCCAGGAAACTGTTCCTGGCGGCCCACGAGGAGCTTCAGAAAGCCGACATCCCGTCCTTTGAGGACAAGATGATCTTTATCGTGGATTATGTGATCGGCAAGCTGGAAAAGAATAAGCCCATCCTCCGGTTCGTCTCGAAAAATCTGAGCTGGGGCGTCTTTAAGCAGGCTATGACAAAAAGCGAAGACGATGCGGAGCTGAATGCAGAGCTGAGCAGCATGGACTATTTCCAGCAATTGATCCAGGCGGACCCCGCCCTCCGGCTGCGTGCCCCGGAGACCATGCTCTTTCTGATCGCGGAGCTGGCAAGTTCCGCCTGCTACAGCACCATATTGGAAAATGAACCGGTCAGTTTCGAGGAATTGAAGCCGGATCTCTACAATGCTATCCGGGCGATCATACGGGCCCATGCGCTGCCTGCGCCCAGTCTTCCATGAAAACGGCCTTTTTCAGGAAGGCCGCTGCCGAAAAGCGTTCTTTCTGAAATGCTCCCTTCCAGGCCACAGGTCTTTTTATTTCACTTGCCTGAAAGGGAGCATCTCGTTTCCCGACAATTCTTTTGTAATAAGCGGTTTTTATTGATCTTCGCCTGACATATTTTCCAGAGCAATCCCTTTTTTCTCCAGTCTTTTATACACGTCCCCACGGAACAGGATATACACCACAGACACCAGCGGGATGAATACGAGCATTCCCACAACGCCCATCAGGCTGCCGCCGATGCTGACCGCAGCCAGCACCCATATAGAGGGAAGCCCCACGGAATTGCCTACCACCTTGGGGTAGATCAGGTTGCCTTCCACCTGCTGCAGCACCAGGAACATGGCCACAAAGGTTAATGCTTTCACCGGATCCACCATCAGGATCAGAAATGCCCCCACGACGCATCCGATAAATGCCCCGAAGATCGGGATCAGCGCCGTAAACGCGATCAGGACTCCCACCAGCAGGGCGTAGGGCAGCCGCAGTATCCACATTGCCACCAGGAACATCATCCCAAGGATCAGCGCCTCCACGCACTGTCCGGCCAGGAAGCTGGAAAAGGTCCGGTAGGTCAGGGAGCAGATATCCAGTATCTTCTCCACGATCTTCCCGGGCAGATAAGCATAAAAGATTTTCTGCACCTGGACGCGAAGCTTTTCCTTCTGCAGCAGGATGTAGCAGGAAAATACGAATGCGATGAAAAATGTAGTCACACTGCTGATGATGCTTTTTGCCGCAGACATAGTCGTATCCAGCACGCTTCCCGCGCCGTTTTTAAAGAAGGCCGCAACCCCGTCCAGGATCTTGTCCCAGTCCATGTTCAAATCCTCCAGCAGCGCCATGATCTCCTGGTTGTTGTGGAATATTTCCTCAACCCACGCCATGGCCACCGGGGTAAAATCCTGGATCGTCTTGCCCAGGCCCATAAAGGTGGAACCGAGCTCCGGGATCACCACAAACATCACCAGGACAATCACGCCGATCACACACAGGATTGTCAGCGTCAGGCTGCAGGGCCTGGCATATTTGAAACCTGGCCTGCCGTCTTTGCCGTCATTTCCGAATATTTTGCTTTCCAGAAAGCTCATGGGCACGTTCAGGATAAAGGCGATCGCGCCGCCCAGCAAAAACGGAAAGATGATATTTAAGATGAATCCCAGGAAATCCGCGATCAGGGTGTATTTCCACAGCCCGATCAGAATGACAATCGTAAAGACGATCAGTTCCCTTATTTTCCGCATGTTTTCTTTATTTAAGTCCATAGATCCTCCTTCGGGTTTCAGTGCTTTGTTATATTTATATCAATTCATGCATAATTCAGAATACATTGTATGTTCTGATTCTCTTCCACGGCGGTGCAGATGACTTTTTTAATGGCCCCGGCATAATTTCCCAGATGCTCCGCCAATGCCTGTTCGTTCCGAAACCGGATCTCCGTCTCCTCCGCCAGATCGGTCAGGCAGTCATACAGAGCGTCCAGGTTCCTGCCGTACCAGTCGGGAAAATCCAGAGCCGCAGCCAGTGTGTCGTGCAGCATGTCTTTATCCAGGATGGTTTCCCCGTCTAATATACATATACGCATATTTATTCCTCTCCATACAAAAGTTCAAAAGATTCATAGTGGTCTTCCGTATAATAAATCAGTCCGTCGTTGGAAAAAACGATCCGCTTGGCGCCGCGCCTGTCAGCCCCCAGCGTGTCGATGTCGCACTCCGTATAAACACGTCCTTCCTTCTCCGGCAGCAGTCCTTCGTAATTGCCGAAACGGCTTCCGCCGATGCATTTGCCCGGCGCGTAGGGTTCCAGACCCCCGCCTTCCCACCCCAGGGCTTTGGCCTCTTTTTTGGTGATAAAGTTGGACGGGAGATGGCCGTACGTAAAGATGTATTGCGCCACCTCATCCCTGGATGTGTAAACGCCGTCCTCCTGCAGTTCGGAGTCTTCGTCTGATGTAGTCTGATGCGGAATATCATCGGATTCCTGGGAAGATTCATCTATCTTCGGATTTTCTTCATCTTCGGACCGGGCTGCATCTAAAGTTTTACCTGACGACGCAGTATTGCCGGTTTTTTCGGCAGATTCCGGCGAAGCGCCGCAGCCTGACAAAGTAAATGCCAATAAAAATACAAGGAAATACTGCAGCCATTTTTTCATTGTTGCATGCTTCCATAAAATTCGGTTCATATACATTCATCCTCCATACTGCAAAATTCCAATCATAGACCGGAAATTGATAAAGGTATTGTAGCATGTTGGAAATGTGGTGTAAACAGCGATGTGACGGTTAAGAAAACATTTAGGAAATATTTAGTTATTTGTTATGATTCATGCGGCAGCTTGTACTGTGCTTCTCGATGTTCGGCCGGCAGGATGGGCGAAAAAGAGGGAAGAACGATTTTAAGTACGCTCTTCCCAGTCTTTTAATCCGCTTTCTTTTCTCTTGGTTTTGGTTTGTATTGTTCTTCACCTGATTCGATATAAAGCATAAAATCATTAATTTCTTTTTCTGACCATCCGGCAGCCCTCAAACCCAAGATAAATCTGGCAACTTCCGTCATATTCATCCTTGTCCTACTTCCTTTACCAAAACTTTCTATACGTCAGATCGTCTGTGTGTATGGAATCAATTTTTTATAGTTCTCGCTGCAGTTCCTATTACATCTAAGCTTATTTATATCATATAGCAATTAGACAACAATATCAAGAAAAACATTTCCACGATTCATTCATATATATAATCATTTAGTATCACATTCCTGCGGCAACATAATTCACCTCTCTGCATGTATACCCAAAGACGCTCCATCACGGAATTGGCCGTATTTTAAGCCTGGATACCAGCTTTTATGCGCATCCTCCCGACCAATCAGCGTAGTGATTGGTCGGGGCGTAACCAGTAACTACTATTCACAGTAAATTCTAAAAAATCAGCCTCAACTGCTCCACCCTGTAAGCCCTCTTATACTGGCTGATAATATCCTCCATCCGGTACGCAATCCCCCGCTTCTCACACTCCCCCGCGAAATACTCCCACAGCCGTTTCGCCTGCGGGCTCCGGCATTCATAATAATTGCCGTACCGTTTCGAGTACTTGTCTGCCAGACCTTTCCCCGGAAACAATTCCTCCAGTTTCGCAAAATACCAGTCCCGCTGGTTTCCCCGAAGAGTCATGCCGAAGGCCGGATAGATAAACCTGGCTCCTGAGGCTTCTGCACGGCGGATGATCTCCCCGATGTTCTTCGTACTGTCCTCCAAAAAGGGCAGCACCGGCATCAGCAGGATACCTGTATAAAGCCCGTTTTTACTCAGCTTCTCAATCATTCGAAACCTTGCATCCGGCCGGGAAACATGAGGTTCAATCTTCCCGGCCAGATCATCGTCCGCCGTTGTCACCGTCACTTTTAAGAGTACCGGGGAGTGCTCCGCTATGCTCTGCAATATGTCGATATCCCGCTCCATCAGCCCGCTTTTCGTTGCGACCGCCGCGCCAAATTCGAAAGCGTCGCATAGCTCCAGGGCATGGCGTGTCAGTTCCAGCTTTTTTTCGAAGGGATTATAAGGGTCGCTCATGGCGCCTGTGCCGACTACACCGCTTTTCGTCTTACGTCGGAGGTCGTCCCGAATGATCTGCAGCGCGTTTTCCTTGGCCCGCACACGGTCAAAATCGTCGATCTGATAACAGTCGGATCGGCTGTCGCAGTAGATGCAGCCGTGACAGCAGCCTTTGTAAATGTTCATATTATAGTCAATCCCAAACCACTGGGACGGGGCTTTCGTCTTTGTTACGATTGTTTTGGCAGGAATGTATTCCATCCGTGCTCCTCCTCATTACAGCCGATCTATAAAGTAATTTTTTCCACCTGTACGGTTGGATGCTCAAAGAGCATCCAACCGTACAGGTGGAATTTTTTGCCATCGTATGCGGAAAAACTGCCGGCAGCAGATTTTCTGAAAGCGGGCAATTCCCGTTTCGCCCCGATTTTTCTTATGCACTGATAGCATTTCCTGTGTATAGCTGATAGTATTTTCCCTGCTCCTCGATGAGCTGGTCGTGTGTTCCCCGTTCGATGATCCTGCCCTGCTCCAATACCATGATGCAGTCCGAATTGCGTACCGTTGACAGCCGATGGGCGATCACAAATGTGGTCCGTCCGCTCATCAGGCGGTCCATGCCTTCCTGGATGATCCGCTCCGTCCTGGTGTCGATGGAACTTGTGGCCTCATCCAGGATCAGTACCGGCGGGTCTGCCACTGCCGCCCTGGCAATGGCAAGAAGCTGCCGCTGTCCCTGGCTTAAGTTCGCCCCGTCCCCGGTGAGCATGGTATCATACCCATTGGGCAGCCTTCGGATAAATCCGTCCGCATTGGCCAGCTTTGCCGCCGCCACAATCTCTTCCTCGGTAGCGTCCAGCTTGCCGAAACGGATATTTTCCTTCACCGTCCCGGTAAACAGATGGGTGTCCTGCAGCACGATCCCCAGAGAACGGCGCAGATCAGCTTTTTTAATCTTGTTGACATTGATGCCGTCGTACCGGATCTTCCCGTCCTGAATGTCATAAAATCGGTTGATCAGGTTGGTGATGGTGGTCTTACCTGCCCCGGTGGAACCGACAAAGGCGATCTTCTGTCCCGGCTCTGCAAATAATTTTACATCGTGGAGCACGATCTTCTCATCGTTATATCCAAAATCCACACCGTCAAAGACAACATTTCCCGTAAGCTCCACATAATCCACGGACTGATCCGCCTGGTGGACATGCTTCCAGGCCCATCTTCCGGTGCGCTTCCTGCTCTCTTTCAGTTCCCCATTTTCCTCGGTCACATTGACCAGGGTCACATAGCCTGCGTCGGCCTCCTCCGGTTCATCCATGAGCTGGAAGATCCTCTCCGCCCCTGCCATAGCCATGACGATGGCATTCAACTGCTGGCTGACCTGGTTGATGGGCATGCTGAAGCTCTTGTTGAAAGTCAGAAAACTGGCCAGCCCGCCCAACGTGAAGCCGCCCACCCTGTTGAGGGCCAGGATGCCGCCGACGATGGCGCAGATCACGTAGCTGATATTTCCAAGCTGGGCATTGATGGGGCCGAGGAAATTGGCAAATGTATTGGCCCGGTCCGCGCTTACGAAAAGCCGGTCATTGAGCTTCTTAAACTCCTTCTTGCTCTCCTCCTCATGGCAGAAGACCTTGACCACCTTCTGGCCGTTCATCATTTCCTCAATAAATCCGTTCACCGCCCCTAAGTTCCTCTGCTGTTCCAGAAAATATTTTCCGCTGTTTGCGGCCGACTTCTGAGAACAGAACAGCATCAATCCTACCATGATCAAGGTGACGATGGTCAATGGGATATTCAGGATCACCATGCTGACAAAGACGCTCACCACGGTAAACGCACTGTTGATGATCTGCGGAATGCTCTGGCTGATCATCTGCCGCAGCGTGTCGATATCATTGGTATAAACCGACATGATATCGCCGTGCGCATGGGTGTCAAAATATTTCACCGGAAGCTTCTGCATATGGGCAAACAGTTCATTCCGCATATCCCGGAGGGTACCCTGGGTCACCGTGACCATGATCCGGTTGTACGCATAGGTGGAAACAATCCCCACCCCATAAAATACAGCCACCCTGCCGATGGCATGGGCAAGGGGTGAAAAATCCGGCGAATCCGTCAGCAGAAACGGAGTGATATAATCGTCGATTAGATTTTTTGTAAACATGGTTCCCTGTACATTGGCGATCACGCCCAGGAAAATAAAGATAAATACGAAAATACAATGAATCTTATAGTCCCGGAAAACATAGTTCATCAGCCGTGCCAGAAGTTTTCCCGGGTTCTTTACCTGGGGCTTCATACCTCTGGGGCCTCTGTTCATCGGTCCTGGCATCAGGCTTCACCTCTCTTTCTTTCAATACGTCCCTTTTCGTCCAAAGCTTCCCCGGATCTTTCACGGGCCTTTTCCTCCGAAGCCTCTCCGGATGGTTCATCAAAGTCCCCGCCGCCCTGGGTCTGGGATTCGAAGACTTCCCGGTAAATTTCATTTTGCGCCAGGAGCTCTTCGTGGGTTCCGAAGCCGTCAATCCGGCCTTCCTCCATAACGATGATCCTGTCCGCATCCTGCACGCTGGAAATCCTCTGCGCGATAATAAGCTTCGTGGTATCCGGGATCTCTTCCCGGAAAGCCCGGCGGATCTTGCCGTCCGTGGCCGTATCCACAGCGCTGGTGCTGTCGTCCAAAATCAAGATCTTCGGTTTTTTCAGCAGGGCGCGGGCGATGCAGAGCCTTTGCTTCTGCCCTCCGGACACGTTGCTTCCGCCTTGTTCAATATGGGTATAATACCCGTCCGGAAATCTCTGGATAAATTCATCCGCGCAGGCCAGCCGGCAGGCCGCCTCGCATTCCTCGTCCGACGCGTCTGGATCGCCCCACCGGAGATTTTCCAAAATACTTCCTGAAAAGAGCACGTTGTTCTGCAGCACCACCGACACCTGGTTCCGCAGCGACTCCATATCATACTCTTTAACATTTCTTCCGCCGACCAGCACTTCCCCGTCCGTCACATCGTACAGGCGACTCACCAGGTTGACCAGGCTTGTCTTGGCGCTGCCGGTGCCCCCGATGATCCCGATGGTCTCACCGGAGCGGATCTCCAGATTGATGTCCTTGAGAACCGGCTCGGCGCTGTCCTTTTTATAGGCGAAATCCACATGGCGGAAGGTGATGCTCCCGTCCTTCACCTCATAGACCGGCTCTGCCGGATTGTCCAGGTCGCTGGTCTCATGAAGCACCTCGGAAATACGCCGGATACTGGCCATACTCATGGAAATCATGACAAATACCATGGACAGCATCATCAGGCTCATTAAAATATTCATACAGTAAGCCAGCAGGCTCATCAATTCGCCTGTAGTCAGTGCCGAGCTGACGATCATTTTCGCCCCCAGCCAACTGATCAGGATGATGCAGGTATACACCGTAAACATCATCAGCGGCGCATTTACGATCACGTTGCATTCCGCTTTTACGAAAATATTGTAAATGTTCTGGCTTGCCCGCTGAAATTTACTTGTTTCCTGCTCTTCCCTCACATATGCCTTCACCACCCGGACCGCGGATACATTTTCCTGGACAGAGGCATTTAACTCATCGTACTTTGGAAATGCCTGCTGAAAAAATCCGGTGGCATGGCGGATGATGAAAAACAGGATTACACCCAGGATAATAACTGCCGCCAGATAAATGCTGGAAAGCCTTGCGTTGATATTGAATGCCATAACCATTGCGCAGATCATGCTGGCCGGCGCTCTGGTGAACATCCGCAGGATCATCTGGTACGCGTTCTGCAGATTGGTCACATCTGTGGTCAGACGGGTCACCAGCCCGGCTGTACTGAATTTGTCAATATTTGCAAATGAAAATGTCTGGATGTGGTTGAACATGGATTCCCGCAGATTTTTTGCAAATCCGGCGGAAGCCTTTGCCCCGTACCGCCCGCCTGCCATTCCGGCAAACAGGCCCACCGCGGCAGCAGCCACCATGAGGCCGCCCACCCTGTAAATGTGCCCGATATCTCCCGCGTTAACGCCGTCATCAATGATGGATGCCATCAGAAACGGAATCAGTGTTTCCATCAAAACCTCCAGGAGCATGAACAAAGGTGTCACGATGGACGCTCTCTTATACTCTTTTACTTCGCTTAATAAAGTCCTGATCATTAGGCTCCTCCTTCTTGCTGCTCTTGTTATTGCTCTTATTATTGCTCATGTTATTACTTTTGCTGTTCTATATTTTCCTTGATCCTGCGGATGACTTTAAGAAACGTCCCTACGTCTTTTTCGTCAATTCCGTCCAGCAGTCCGCAGTTCATCTCCGCGATCATTGCCTCGATGGTCTCATGGGCGCGGATTCCCTTTTCCGTCAGAAGCACTTTTTTCAGCCTTGCGTCGCACTCTACAAATTCCCGGCGCACCAGCCCTTTCTTCTCCATGAGCTGTATACTGTTTGTCACTGTAGATCTGCCCACCAGAAAATACTTCTCAATATCCTTCTGAAAAATCTCCTTCGCCCGGTTCTCATAGAGGAAACGGATGATCCATCCATGGGTCAGCGTCACCTCATCGACACCCTCCGCCTTCACCCGAGCCTCCAACCTCCGGGACATCATATGCCCCGTCCGGTGAATCTCAAATCCAACCTGATCGTTGATACTGCATGATTTACACATTCTACTCACCTCCTGGTTTGCAGCGTAATCCTTCTTCGTTGGGATATGGCTGCTGTCTTTTTGATCTGTTCCTTTACAAAATCATGTACTTGCGGTTTTGCCGCACTGATTGGATACGATTTCAATTGTTCACGTCGCTGATTGTTTGATTTAGCAATTGTTTGCACAACAAATTGTTCGTATATAAAACTTTTTTCACAAAATGTATTTTATCACTTCACTCAAAAAAATGTCAAGACTTTTTTTCAAAACGAAATTCCATAACGTTACTATTCACAGTAACTCCATAACAAAATCGAACCAAATTTTATTTTTCTTTTCTATTGGAGGACAATCTGCATGCGTATGCATAAACAACATGTGCCTGATCCCGATCCATCTGTATGATGATTGACCAGGATCAGACACATGCTGTTCTCCCTTGTCTGACCAATTATGCTTCTGTCATTCCTCTTTTTTCCCGGCAGCAAGTATCCTGTCCGCAACCGCCTCATCCGTTTCCTCAGGATATTTCCATATGTAGGCAAGGATTTTTTCAATATACTTCTGATCCAGCCCGGAGGATTCTGAAATCTTATCCGGCTTCATAGACTTTGACATATTTCGAATAAATTTCATTTCTCCCAGTATCTCACCTTTGATCTTACCTTTTGCTTCTCCCCTTGCTTCTCCACGGCTCTCAATCATCCGCTCTCTTTCATATACCTTCATATACTCTAAAGACACCTCCTTGTCGTGCCGGACCGTCTCTACCATTTTGTGGATATCCTCAAGCAGGGCGCTATCCGCATTGTCTCCGCGGGAATCCTCCATATATCGGAGAAGCTTCCGCGCCTCTTCTGACAGTTCCCCCTTTTTTCCCTTTGTATAAAAGAAATAGGTTGCCGCCCCGTCATCGTAATCCATATCCGGCTCCTCTTCACATGTTCTGCGGATCGTGTATAAAATCCGGTTTTTATCAAACGGATCGTAGGGCATAATCATCAAAACAATCACCTGCTTTAGCTTTGAGTAATCGTTCCCCGCTTTCAGACTCCCTCCGTCGATCTTGGAATGATAAAACCTGACCCGCCTGGGTAATGCGCGTTTCAGCTCAACGCTGTCATTTTTGTCCGGTTCTACATCGTAAACGGTCCCTGCCCCTCCGGTCTCTTCAATATACACATCCAGCCTTGTGCCGTGCTGATCCGTATCCGAGCCATAATAGACCTTTTGAGGGACTACATGCAGTCTGTCCATATCCACATTGAGCAGGATTTTCAAAATCCTTCTGCAGAACTCTTCCCCGATTTCCGGATAAGACAATACGCTGCCGAACAAAAAATCGTCCAGTAAATTTAGTTGTTCCAGTTTTCTTTTCATCTTGTCTCCTTTCCATTGTATGACATTGGAGAGAAAATGCAAGTGTTTTCTGACTAAAGATCTCATTGTAAACAAAAGTGCTCTTCCGCTTACTTAGCAGCCACGCCGTCTCTTCCAATGTAATACGAAACATTTATTTCATTGTGACTTCCATACTGGGGATTCCATTGATAAATTTTAGATTTGTATCTTTGAATAAATGGATGAATAAAGATTTTTCCCTGATATGTAGGTGTATTATAGCAGCGATTTAAGGAATGTGTCAAGTAAAAAATGGGCTTGTTCGGGAGCCCCCGGCCAGGCGGTTATTGTTCAGCCCCTGACCGGGTGCTCACAGCAGCGGGAAATCATGCGGCAAGGCCCGCACAGCTGGCATTTTTTATAACAAATAGTTGTTGTCCTTGTCGGCCACCTGCAAAGCTGCCAGAATATAGGACGCATACCCCTCGGCAACAAGCGGTTCCTGCTTGCACAGCGCTTCGGCCTCCTCATAGCTCTGGGTCTTAAAAATGACCATGCCGGCAACTCCGGGATACCCCTTGAAAGGGCCGCAAAGCTCAATTTTCCCTTCGGCATCCAGTTTTCTCAGATTCTCTACATGCCTTGCTCTGTTATGTTCAGCTTTGTCAGCAGTCTAACTATTCAAATTTGAGTACCAAATATAGTACTATTTTATAATTATGTATCTATTGATCAGTCTAAAACGTATTGACCTTATCATACTCGTTACACAAAAGACGGTATGGTTTCTCGTCCTCTTCAATCTCTGGAAATCTTCCGACCGACTCATAAAAATAATTGTCATTGTCATCATCATTACACATAGAAACCTCACCGATCAATACAAATCCTCCGGTATTCGGAACATGAAATTCATGGTACATATAAGGATAAATAGTGAGACTCTGCCCCGGCTTCAGCAATACAGAAGTCCCTGCCGGCACTCTATAGCAGCATCCATCCACATGAACCTCAACATCCGTTTCCAGTTTATTTCCGTCCGCGTCTCCATTATACACTTTCAAATACAGGTCATTACCTCCGCGGTTAATTATATCTTCCATTTTATTCCAATGATAGTGCATTGCGGCAGACTGGCCTTCATACATCATCAGCAGTTTTTCAGCATATGGCTTCGGATATTTATCCGGAATCTGGATATTTCCATTTCTGATAGTAAAAAGAGCAAAACCAACCTTGTCAAAATCACCTAAGCCAAAATCCGTAATATCCCATCCAAGCTTATTGTCTTTGATTTCTTTACATTCTTCTCCTTTCTTTTTCCAAGTATCAATATCCCATTGGGCAAATTCCGGCACTGCAAAACGATATTGATGCACTCTCTGATCGTTGCTGTAGCCAATAGCTATGATCCAGATATCCTTATACTGGGAGATATTGATTCTACGTTCATCAACCGTTTTATTCCTGAGCTGGAAGAATATATGAATTCACATATGCTGAACCATGGATACAAACACATTAAAATCCTGCCTTCCGCAATCGGCAATGCTGCTCCCCTGTACGGAGCAGGCAGCATTGTTTTCCAGCGTGTCTTTGGCGGGGAGCTCTCATTAACCTCACCGTACACTTTATTATATTAACCGATACATACTAATTTTATACCGCCTTCCAAAGGCAGTGGAAAGTACTGCTAAAAGAAAGAAACAGTCCGGTAAAAATCCAGGGCCTTGAGAAAGCCTGAATTTTTACCGGACTATTTTTTTCTTACCTATAAGGGGTATAAGTCGTTATTTCCCGACAGCCCCTCCGCCTTGACTATGTATTCGGTTTTATTTTTTTGCAAATGTAAACCGGTCTACCAGCTGCTTCAAGCCCACAGCCTCTGCCGAAAGCTCTTCGCTGGCCGCCGCGCTTTCCTCCGCCGTAGCGCTGTTGCTCTGTACGACCGTAGCAATCTGGTTGATCCCGTCGTTGACCTGCTGAACCGCGTCTGACTGGTCGTTGGACACTGACGCGATCTGGTCAATGGATTCTACCATGGACTGGATGCTTGCTACAACTTCTCCAAGGGCTTCCGCCGTATTCTTCGCGATCTCGGCCCCTGTCTGCACTGCCTCTGTAGAATGGGCAATGAGCACGGACGTATTCTTGGAAGCCTCCGCGGATTTGCTCGCCAGGTTGCGCACCTCGTCTGCCACAACCGCAAAGCCCTTGCCCGCTTCGCCTGCCCTGGCCGCCTCTACTGCCGCGTTCAATGCCAGGATATTGGTCTGGAACGCAATGTCCTCAATGGTCTTGATGATCTTTCCGATCTCATCTGAACTGGAGTGGATCCGCGTCATGGCATTCATCAGCTCCTGCATCTGGCTGTTACAGGTAGATACAGCCTCTCCCACATGATGAGTCTGCTGACGGACATCCAGCGCGCCCGCCGCTGTGTTCTTCACCTGACCGGATATCTCACTCATCTGCGCCGCCAGCTGCTGTACAGAGCTGGCCTGCTCCACGGATCCCTGGCTCAGATTCTGAGCGCTGGAGGACACCTGGCCGCTGGCATTGGATACCTCGTCTGCGGACTCATTAATCTGCCGCAGGATATCGCTCAGCTCTACCTTCAGGTTACGCATGGAAACCAGAATACTCTGGAAATCCCCCACGTATGCCTCCCTGTTCCGGGATTGGATATTCAGATTCTGATTTGCCATCTCTTTCAGCAGATAGCCGATGTCATGGATAATGGCAGATAAGCCGTTTACCAGCTCTGCCGTGGATTCCGTCAGCAAGCCGGTCTCATCCCTGCTGACCACTTCCGGAACCGGAGATTCCAGATCTCCTTCTACCAGCAGGCGCATACGCTCCGCGCATGCTTTCATAGGCCGTCCGATGCTGTTCGCCAGCCGCAGGGCCACGAAGATGGAAGCCAGGATAGCAAGCACCATCATCACCAGATTGACCGCAATGTCAAAATACATGGAAGAAAGATAATCCGACTTCGGGGCAACCACTGCCACGCTCCACCCGGATGTACCGTTTACCGGAGCATAAGCCGCAAACATCCCTTTCTTTCCACTCTTGTAGCTTCCGAAGCCATTCTTGCCCTCCCGCATGGCCGCGTGGATCTCTGCCAATTCCTTTAAGGAAGAATCGCTCTGCGCCTCATTTTCAATATTCTGGACTGTAATGGTCTCCAGTGTGGTGTCTGCAATGGTATCCCCGGTGCTGTTGATCATATAGGCCCGGCTGTTCTCACTGACACTGATCGAGGAAACAATGTCATTCAGAAATGTTTCGTTAGGCACGAAGTAAACGACTCCCGCGATCCCGGCACTCTTCTCTCCTCCTTCATAGATCGGCGCCGCCACCATGATCGACAGTTCACCCGTCACCTTGCTGATCAGCGGCTCGGATACGTAGACATTGCCCTGCATGGCCTGCCTGACATATTCGCGGTCGGAATAATCATTTCCATCGAAGATACTGATGCCGTCCGCGCCCACAATATTCCCCCTCTGGAAATTGTGCATGCTGGCTCTTTCATCAATGATGGAGCGCTTTTCATCCAATGGAACCTCTTCGTCAAGCAGCTGCGCGATGCAGCCTGTGTCCATAGCGACATTCTTGTAGGCAGACAGCTCCTGTTCAATACGCTCTGCCGCCAGAGTTGCAGTCTCACTCATCATTTGGTCCACAGTCGAAATGGTGCTGTTGTAATTGAGGGTAATGCTGGACGCGCCTACAGCGAGCTGTGTAGCCAGAACCGTCACCATCAAACAGAGGGTGATTTTTGTCCGAATGCTTTTCATTTCTTTTTTACCTCCTGTTTTTGCTTGTTCCTTAGTGAACCACAAATCATATCACCAATGATATTATATGGATTCTACTATCGGTTTGTCAACTGGATTCTGACAGTTCTTTCCATATTTTTCGCCTGTTTGTTACAGGTCTCACATAGACCAGGCGCGCCCTGTAGCACCTGTTTTCATCCTGACTTTCACATGCGCCTGAATGCTGCGTTTTTTCTCTTCAATGCAGGTATTTCTCTGCAATCTTCCGCAGCTTCTCCGGATCGGAGGCAAACCATTTTTCATAGGTGGTCCGCTCTGCCTCTACCGCCTGTCCCAGCTCTGCGAAAAATGCAGGCATGTCCTTCTGCAGCATCATTCCCCACTGCTCTCCGAACCGTTCCCTTCCTTCTGTATCTGAACCGTTGACATGGAAGGTAAACGCCGGTTCCGCCGCGCCGTCGATCCTCTTGACACCGCCGTGGAATCCCAGAGTTCCGATCTGATGGGTGCCGCAGGAGGAGGTGCAGCCGGAAATGTGGATCCGCGGCAGTACGCCGTCCCTGAAATGGTATTTTTCCACTTCGTCGAGAACTGCTTTTAACGCCCCCTGTGAATCCCGCAGTCCGATCTGACAGACGGTGCTTCCGATACAGGCTACGGAGGTCTCGAACAGGTTTCGCGCGCTGTCGGAGGTGACTGCCAGAATCTTCTCCGCTTCCTCTCCGGTCAGGTTGATGATATAGATCTCCTCATCCGGTCCAATCCGCAGCTCCACATCCTCCATCGGTTCCACCGCGGCATACAATTCCGCAAATTTTTCCGGACGGGGTACGCCGCCCACCGGATGATAGCGGACTGCATACAGGCCGTTCTGCTTCTGAGCGATGATCCGGTTTCCGGAAACCCTCGTGCCATCCGCGGATTTCTCCACCGGGGTTTCCTGCACGGCGAGTTTTAAGTCCTCCTCCCCGGCTTTTTCCAGCATTTCCAGAAAGGCCGCCTTATAACCCTCCGCCCCCAGCTCCGCCTGCATATAGCGGGTCCGGGACTTGGCTCTGCTTTCATAGTTACCGTGGGCAAGGAAGGTATCCACCATTGCCTTGATGTAATACAAAATTTCTGACGGCTGTACCTGCTCCGCTACCTTTACTCCCATCAAAGGGTTATTTCCAAGGCCGCCTGCGCTGTATACGTCAAATGTGCCGTCCTCTCTGGCCGCGAAGCCCAGGTCGCGGAAGGTCACATGGGTTTCATTGGCCGGGGAATTGGAAAATCCCACTTTCAGCTTCCTGGGCAGCTTCACCTTCTTGATGAAGCCCAGCAGATAATCGGATGCCGCCATCGCGTAGGGCATCACGTCGAAGCACTCTCCCCTCTCTACGCCGGAAAGCGGAGAGGCCATGACATTTCGCGGGAAGTCCCCTCCGCCGCCCCTTGTGATGATCCCTGCGTCAAATGCTTTTTCCATGATCTCACAGACATCCCGCTCGCTCAGATCGTGGAGCTGGATGGTCTGGCATGTGGTAAAATGAACCCGTTTCACCTGATATTGCGCAATAATATCCGCCACAAATTTCAACTTTTCCTTTGGGAGCCTCCCGCCCGGCAGGCGGAGACGGAGCATGCTCACCTTGCCGCCCCTCTGGGCATAGCTTCCGAAGCCGCCGGAGAATCCCTTGTAATCCTTCTGGCTGACTTCGCCCGCATAAAATTTTTTCGTCATCTCACGGAAGTCGGTGAGATCATTTTTAAATTCCTGTAACAGCTGTTCCATTTTTTATCCTCCTTTTTATATATAGTATACCCGAACGTCCGCCCAAACAAGTCAAAAAAAGTTAGTTTTTCCACAAATTTTCTGTTAGAATAAAGTATAGCAAAAAGACAAGGAGGAAATATAGCAATGGCACTGATACAAGTAAATTTTCTGTCAAAATCACTGATGCGGACAGTTCCGCTCCATGTCATCCTT
This sequence comes from Schaedlerella sp., assembly GCF_056796775.1. Taxonomy (NCBI): domain Bacteria; kingdom Bacillati; phylum Bacillota; class Clostridia; order Lachnospirales; family Lachnospiraceae; genus Schaedlerella; species Schaedlerella sp. Next base: position 103,517 of record NZ_JBQIKP010000002.1, on the reverse strand, counting down.
CCGGTGGACAAGCTCACGTTTCCGGGGATGCCGCGGCGGGAAGAGAAGCCCTTCAAGACCTTATATCTCCTGCACGGCATTTTCGGGAATTATACGGACTGGGTATCTGGTACGAATATCCAGAGATGGGCGGAGGAAAAGGATCTGGCTGTGGTCATGCCGTCCGGCGACAATATGTTCTATGTGGACCAGGAGGCTTCCCACAATTACTACGGGGAATTGATCGGACAGGAACTGGTGGAGATCACCCGGAAGATGTTCCCGCTCTCCCACAGGAGGGAGGATACCTTTATCGCCGGACTGTCCATGGGCGGATACGGCGCGATCCGAAACGGTCTGAAATACCACGATACCTTCGGCTGTATCGCGGGTCTCTCTTCGGCCATGCTCATCGACGGGCTGGAAGAGCGTACCAATGACGCGCCGTTCTTTATCGAAAGAAGGGACTTTGCGGAAAGCTTTTTCGGGGATCTGTCCAAAGTAAAGGACAGCGATAAAGATCCGAAATGGCTGGTGAAGAAGCTTCTGGAAGAAAAGGCTGATCTTCCGAAAATATATATGGCATGCGCCGTAGAGGATTCCCTGCTGGAACCCAACCGGGACTTCCGTGACTGGCTGCAGGCATCCGGGGTGGATGTGACTTATGAGGAAGGGCCTGGTGCCCATGAGTGGGATTTCTGGAACCGGTATATCAAGAAGGTGATCGACTGGCTACCGCTGGAAGAAGATGCGGGAGCAGGGGTGAACAGCGGAAATGTTGGAATCTGACTGTAACGCGGAGGCCAAATAGCTGCCTGAGTTTTTTCCAACTGTACGGTTGCAATCCGAAATCTCAGTTTTATGCAATTTATTGCAATAAAACTGAGATTTTGGATTAGCAACCTACTCATAAATGAGCAAAAAGCGGCTGCGTTAGCAGACGTTAGAGTGCGTAAGCTCGGTTTTTGCGAATGGATGAGTAGGTTGGAGGCTCTTTAGAGCATCCAACCGTACAGTTGGAATTTATTCAGCCCGTCTGTATCTAATAGCAGGGTAAAAGACTTCAGGTTTCTTATACAGTCTTTCCTTTTTCTACAAATACCTGGAATGTATCTGTCCCTTTGAGTTCCTTCCCTTCGGAGATCACTACATTTTTATCGGAGATCACAAACTGGATATCTGCCCCTGCTTCAACCACGGTATCCTGCATGAGCACACAGTTCTTCACCTTCGCTCCCTTGCCGACCTTCACGCCTCTGAACAGGATGCTGTTCTCCACTTCACCCTCGATCACACAGCCGTCAGCCGCCATGATATTTTTCACCTTGGAGCCCGGTATGTATCTGGTCGGGTTGTCATCACGGATCTTGGTGTAGATCGGATCTGCAAACAGCGCGTCCACATTTGCGTCATCCAGCATCTTCATATTCTCTTTGAAATAACTTCCCATGTCGCTGATCCGCGCGGTGTAGCCTTCGTACTTGTAGCCCTGCACGTTCAGGGTGACAAGGTGAGGTGAAAGGATATCCCGCTCGTAATATACATAGCCGCGCACGGAAGCCTGTCTGATCTGGTCGATCAGCAGTTCTCTCTCAATCGCGTAAATGTTCATCGAGAAATTCTGGATTCCGCTGGACCGGGAATTAATCTTGATATTGTTGACACGGTTCTTTTCCAGATCCAATGTATAATACAAAGCCTTGTTATCCGTCTCAGCCTTCAGCGCGCTTTCCGGAAGCTCCTCCTCCGTATAGGCAACCGTCACGTCCGCGCCGCTCTGGATATGGGCATCCAGAAATGCGGAGAAATCAAAGTTCACCGCGATATTGGCATCTGACATGACCACGTATTTTTCCTTCTGGTGCTGCAGGAAGCTTAACACGCTTGCCAGCGCTTCCACGCGTCCGTTATAGATCTTTACATTCTTCTCAGCAAACGGAGGTACAATATTGAGACCGCCGTTCTTGCGGGTCAGATCCCACTCACGCCCAGAACCCAGGTGGTCCATGAGGGAATGATAATTCTGGCGCACGATGATGGAAACATTGTCGATCCCGCTGTTCACCATACTGGATAAAATGAAGTCGATCATGCGGTAACGTCCCGCAAACGGAATGGAAGCCATCAGACGGTCCGTCACCAGCTCCGGTACTAAAGCGTCATAACTATTTGGGAAAATGATGCCCAATACATCTGCATTTGAATTTACCATTGCTCTTCACCGTCCTTTACATTATGATTGACCATGGCATTGGGGCCGATCTTCGCATTGTCCCCGATCACTACGCCCGAGCCAACGGTCGCTACTCCGTTCTCACCGCCGCTCGGCATAGCTCCGACTCTGGCGTTCTCACCAATCACGACGTTCTCCGCTACGATACAGTGCTCTACCACCGCGCCGGATTTGATCACACTGCCGCCCATGATCACGGCGTCTTCTACCTTCGCGCCCGGCTCTACCTTAACGCCCGCGAACAGGATGGAGTGCTTCACATCTCCCGCAACCCGGCATCCGTCAGTGATCATGGAATCCTCTACCACCGCGTCCGCGCCGATCTTGTGGCCGGTCATACCGCTGTTCCGACTGTAGATCTTCCAGTTCTCGTCAAACAGGTCGATGCCGCTGTGCTCCGGATCCAGAACCTCCATATTGGCCTCCCACAGTGAGGAAATAGTTCCTACATCCTTCCAGTATCCGCTGAAACGATATGCATACATGGTACGCTCGTCGCGCAGAAGATTCGGAATGATGTTGTTTCCAAAGTCATTTTCGGAATTGGGATCTGCTTCATCCTCTACCAGATACTTTTTAAGTACATCCCAGTTGAAAATATAGATACCCATGGAAGCCAGGTTGGACTTCGGATTCTTGGGCTTCTCCTGGAACTCCGTGATCTTGTCGTTCTCGTCCGTTACCATTAGGCCGAAACGAGGAGCCTCCTCCCACGGCACTTCCATAACAGCGACACTGAATTCCGCGCCTTTTTCCTTGTGGAACTTCAGAAAATCGCTGTAATCCTGCTTGCAGATCTGGTCTCCTGACAGAATGATGACGTACTTCGGATCGTAACGCTCAATGAAGGAAATGTTCTGGTATATCGCATTTGCGGTTCCCTTGTACCAGTCAGAGCCGGATGCCTGCTGATACGGCGGAAGCACATGGACTCCTCCGTGCAGACGGTCCAGATCCCACGGCTGGCCGTTGCCGATATACTCATTCAGAACGAGCGGCTGATACTGGGTCAGAATGCCGACAGTATCAATGCCGGAGTTTACACAGTTCGACAGCGGAAAGTCGATGATACGATATTTTCCGCCGAAAGGAACTGCAGGTTTTGCCAGATTCTGCGTCAGGGCATACAAACGTGAACCCTGACCGCCGGCAAGAAGCATTGCAATCATTTCTTTTGCCATATCTTATCCCCTATTCTTTTTTAATATTATGCAGCGGCTCGGGACAGCAGGCTCCAGACAGGTCTGCCGTTCCGGATCGTTACAAAATTGTAAATAAATTGTAGCACAAATTTCGGAGAATAGGTAGTCCTTTTCCGTTCTTTTTCTGTTCTTTTTTCAATACCTTTGCCACGCCAATTTTTCTATCTCGCACTGATGCTTTTTAAGGGAATACTACTAAAAATATCCAGTTCTAATTTTGTATCATAGTAACTTTATTATCGACTGAATATAGACTTTACACCAAAATTTCCTTTTGATATAATACAGCAAAGGCATCCTGCAATTGCAATATGAACGAATTTTAAGAAAAAGGCGGTGATTAGATGACACGATTAGAACTTTTAACGGTATTGCTTTCCATAAAAGCACTGTTGGAAAGCGACAACAAGGATAAGGCTTTAGAGCTTATCAATGAAGTAATCGCAGAAGCCAAGCAAAAAGATGCAAAGTAAATGCAGCAAGGTGTAAAGTTTTTCACGAATCAGATGGAACTTTACACCTTTTTGAAATTATATAGCTCTCCACTTTGAAACACGGTTTTTATCGTCAGCCGCACGCATTGCATTGGCGGATTGTTGTCTGCTCCATTTCCACTCATAATGCCGTCTTCTATTCCGCCGTACCGCGTCTGATCTTCTCCGGATATATCACCGTCCATTTTCCCGCATTCCGCTGTCATGCTTCCGCCCATCTGCTCTGCCAGCCGGCGTGAGATCGCCAGCCCCAGTCCCGTTCCGCCCTGGCTTCTGGCACGGTCTCCGGTGTAAAACCGATCGAACATCCGGCGTACATCCTCTCCGGTCAGGTTCTCCGCGTCATTCCTGCAGATCAGTACAGGACTTTCTGCTTCCCTGACCTCCACTGTCAGCTGATCCTTTGCATAGCGGACCGCATTCTGCAGCAGGTTGCCGATGATCCTGGACAGTGCGTTTTCGTCTGCCTGAATGAAAACCGGTTTTTCCGGGATGTGGATCTGCGCCTCAATGCCTGCGTCCTCGAACTGCTGATAATACCCCAGCACCTGCTCCCGGCACATGCGGGCCAGGTCCACCTGCTGCAGTTCCATTTTTATATTGCCGGAAACCAGTGTGGAAAATTCATAAAACTGGTTGATCAAATGCTGGAGATGCGCAGACCTGCGCCGAACCACTTCCAGATATTCCTGCTCTTCGCTGTCCAGGCTTTCCCGGTCGATGAGCTTTAAGTAACCCTGAATGGCGGTCAGCGGGGTACGCAGGTCATGGCTGATATCCTCCAGCTGCCTTTGAAATTCCCGCTCCCGCTTTTCACAGGAAATGCGTTCCGCCCGGATCTGTTCCAGAGTCTGGTTGAGCGTGACCAGCAGTTCTTCCATTTCACGCTGGGAAGCATGCAGCTTCAGGATCCGGTTTTCTTCGATCTGCCGCGTGATATCCGCAAGGTCTTTATTGATTTCCCGTATGCTCCGTTTCAGCCGTGTATAACGTATACCGCAGTAAAACGCGGCGTAGACCGCGATTGCCAGAACAATTCCAAACATTTCTTGCATTCACCTCGGATCAAAGCAATTTTGCATATTCCTTCAATAGCATTTGAGCAAAACATTTACACCTGTACGGATGGATGCTCCAAGGAGCAGCCGTACAGATGGACAAATCTTGCATACAAAACTCACACCCCACGGCCGTCACATTGCATTTCAATCAGGAAATATCTTTCTTGCGGATCCCACAGATTCCAACCGCGCCGAACAGAAGGATTCCAACCGCGCCTACGATCATTTCTTTCAGAAATCCTTCCGGATGCATCCAGAGGGCATCCATCTGCATACTGCCAAATGCCACGCTCACTTCTGTACTCAGAAAATTCCATGGCAGCCAGCTGGCGATCCGGGCGCACGGCTGAATCTGCATTCCCAACAGGCGAACGGCCAGCGGAATCAGGTACGTCACGGAGGCCCAGCCGATGCTCACCTGGATCTCCTTCTGAAAGATCTGGTTCAGCGCCACGGTCAGAACCACAGAAGCCAATGAAAACGGTAAATTTGCCGCCGCGCCTGTGAGCAGCACTTTTAATGGAAGTGTGGATTCCAGAGGCACGGAAAAATCCGCTTCCAGAAGAGCATACGTGGTTAAAATATAGACTGCAAGGATCACGGCCGCGCTGATCATGGCAACGATTCCGTATACGATGCATTTCCCGATGAAAATGTGGATCCGGTTCATTCCGCCCGCGACCGCGTTTTTCATGACTCCGTTTTTATATTCATCGGAGGACAAAAGCATCACGACCAGAAAACCGCCGATATAGAATGCCTGCATATCTGAGATCGGCCAGATAAGGGAAAAGCGCACGGTTCCATAATAAAATCCGGGCGCATAAGTCATAAACAGAAACAGCACCACATTCATGAGAACCAGGAGCGATGTCAACGCTAGGGTCAGTAAGTAGATCGTCCTTCCATGCAGGATCCGGTAAAATTCGCTTTTCATATAATTTGCCATTATAATTTCCCCCTGTTCTTGATATTGACGTAATAATCCTCCAGGGACATGTGATGCTTATCCAGTCCCTGCACGCCGATCCCGTGCTCATATGCCAGGCGTCCGTACCGGGCTGGCTCCTCCGTGGGATTGGTGATCCGTACGGTTCCATCCTGCAGAATCCGGTATGTTGTATCCGGAGACTCCTTTTCCAGGACGGCTGCATATTTATCTGATTCTGACAGGCGAAGGTCAATGTAGTTTGCGCATTTTTCATAGAGCGCATTTGCGGAAATCTCTTCCAGCATAATGCCATGGCTCATGAATCCGTATACTGTCGCGATCTGCTCCAGCTCCGACAGGATGTGGCTGGACAGGATGATGGTAATCCGTTTTTCCTGGTTCAGCCTCTGCAGAAGCGCGCGTGTCTCGATGATGCCGCTTGGGTCCAGACCGTTGATCGGTTCGTCTAACACCAGCAGCTCCGGTTCCCCTAAGAGGGCAAGGGCAAGGCCGAAGCGCTGCTTCATCCCCATGGACAGCTTTTCGCATTTTACCCTTCTTTTTTCCAGAAGATTGACCGTGTGAAGCACCGACTCCACCCTGTCCTTTCCCGGAATCCCGCGCTGAATCCGGTAATATTCCAGATTCTTTTCCACGCTCATTTTCGGGAAAAATCCGGCATTTTCCACAAGAGCGCCCATGCGGGAACGGCTTTTTTGCATTGCTTTTTCGTCCTCCTTTCCAAAGAGGCGGATATAGCCGCCTGTGGGAAAGATCTGTCCTGTGACCAGCTTTAAAAATGTGGATTTTCCGGCGCCGTTGTCCCCGATCAATCCGTAGATATCGCCCCGGTGGACGGTAAGATCCACATGATCCAGGGCCGTCAGATCATTGTATTGTTTGGTAATGTCTCTGGCTTCAATGACTGCTTCGTTCATGTCTCTCGACTCCTTTCTGTTTTCCTGAACATCTTCCGTCTACATATGGAATCATAGCAGCCGGAGGATTAATTTGTCCTCAAGAAAGATTAAAGAAATCGTAAAGGAGCTTTTAAACATCATACTATACAATCACTTCCAAAATCTGTTTTCCGTCATATACATTCTCCGTTACTCCGATCCGCTTATGCTTATTGAGCAAGCTATTCCTTATATACCGCGTTTCATCTTGAACCCGATTCCCCAAACCGTCTGGATATATTCCTCATCCGGATCTGCCTTGGCCAGCTTTTTACGGATGTTGCTGACATGGACATTGACCGTATTGTCTTCCCCGTAGTATCCGCCCTTCCACACCTGTTCGTACAGGTTTTCCCGGGAATAAACCTTGTCCGGATTCTGGATGAGCAGAAGTAATATGTCAAATTCATGGGCAGTCAGAGGGATCTCTGTATCCTTTACTAAAACCTGACGCGCCTCCGGATATACGGCCAGGCTCTTGAAGGTATACGATTTTGTTTTCTTGTCTGACACTGTATTCAGCTGTTCCGTCCCGCATCTGCGCAGAACCGCGCAGACACGGGCCAGGACCTCTTCTGGTTCGAAAGGTTTGGTAAGGTAATCATCCGCTCCGTCCATAAGCAGCTCTACCCGGTCATGAAGGCTTCCCTTGGCGGATAAGATCACGACCGGAATGGAAAGCCTGCGTTCCCTGCGGATATAATCCAGCAGCTCCTCCCCGGTCATTCCCGGAAGCATTAAGTCCAAAAGAAGAAGGTCATAGACTCCGGCCTGGAGCAGCAGCCTGGCCTCCGTCCCGGAAAATGCCTGCTCCGGGACATAGCCGTTTTTCTTTAAGATTTTATAGAGCAGACGGTTGATGTCCGCATCGTCTTCCACGATCAAAACACGGGGGGTTTTCCCGGTATCCCGCATTGTAAGCACCTCCTGAATCAGTTTCGATATCCGCAGCTTTAGAATATATTATAAATGACTTTAGAAAAAAGTACAATTCTGATTTAAAGCGCAGGTTATTTCAGCTCCATGATCTCTGCCACATCTGCAATCTGTTCCAGCGTGTAGCCTTTTTTATGCATACTCATGATAGATAGGCACGCAGCGCCTTCGTATACTGCAGCGTTTTCTCCCCCGCCAGCTTCGCCGCGCCCAACGGATAGGCGTCCGGCAGGATCGCCGCAGTCACCTCCGGCTCCCAGTAAAAGACGCCGCATTCTTCCTGTCCTTCCTGCTCCCGCATTGCCCCGATGCAGTCCGACACGATCTTGTAGGTTCCCTCTTCGTCATGATCCAGGCCGCCGACCTCTGCGATCATCACCGGTTTATGATATTTCCGCGTATACTCTTTCAGCTTAGTCGACAGCACGTCCTTGTCACTCTCGAACTGCTCCCAGTACGGATAATAAGAAAATCCCAGGATATCTGTCTTTCCCTTTTCCGCAAAAAAATTTTCCAGAAAGGGCATACACAGATCGTCATTCAACACTGATGCCAGATGGGTAATCACCTGGCTTTCCGGGCACACTTCCTTGACCGCGTCATAGCCGGCGTTCAGAAAACGTACCAGCTGCCTTGGCGCTTCTTTCAGGCTTCCCCTTGGCCACAGGATCCCGTTGTTGATCTCATTGCCCACCTGAACCCAGTCCGGGGCGGCATCGTGCTCCACGAGCAGGAGCATCACCTCTCTGGTGCGCTCATAGATCCGCTTTTCCAGCTGCGGATCGCTGTCATCCAGCCATTCCTCCGGAATGTCCTGATGCTCCGGGTCAGCAAAGTGGTCGCTGTAGTGAAAGCCCACCATCAGCTTCATGCCGCTCTTCTTAATCCGTTCAGCCATCTGAACGACATGCGCCGCGTCGCAGAATCCCAGCATGCAGGTCTCATCCTCCTGCTTCTGCCAGAAGGCCTCCCTGGGAGGATTGACAAAGATACGCAGCCGAACCGCATTTGCGCCCAGCTCCTTAGTGGCTTCCAGGAGATCCGTCTCCTTTCCGGATTCATCCAGCCACCGGTAGCCCATGGATTCTAACTGGCTCGCCCAGCCCAAGTCTACACCGTAAATCATTTTTTTCATATTGCATATTTCCTTTCTCTCACTGTTTTGTGTTTCCTGTCCTTTCATAAGCTGCCGCCGGTTTTGTTCTATCATCGGCAAATGACATTCATTACTTTTTTCTTGCTATTTCATACTTAATTTCCTTTTCTGTTATTATAGATAATTCCCAAGTAAATGGCAATAAAGACGGCACAATTATCGTCAATAACGGGAATCATGGGTTACATGTCACACACTGACAGCCTGCTATTACGTTTGACTAACCGCAGCTCCGCCACATATAATGTGAAAGAATAAAATCTGACAGAAAGAATGAGGTGAAACACATGAAGCAGCACAGGTTCTGGGCATGGGCAGCCGTTTTCTGTATGGTCATGGTATTTTATACCGGCTATGAGCATAAGTAAATGAAATGATGTGGGAAGCTTGCCGCCGGTACTCTTTCCGCATACAGCGAAATCTCAAGGACAAAATAATCTACTTACAGCAGGAGGAAAATTATGAGCGATATTTTGAAGATGAAAAACGTATTTTTATTTGCAGGTGGAGTTTTATTTGGAACGGCAGGGATCAAGGCGCTCTCCGGGAGAGACGCAAAAAAAGTATATACAAACTGTACCGCGGCCGTACTGCGGGCGAAGGACTGTATCCTGGATACGGTAACTACGGTACAGGAAAACGCAGAGGATATCCTGGCCGAAGCGAAGCAGATCAATGAGGAGCGCGCCGATGAGGAGGCGTCCTGTATCGTGAACGATGAGCACAGAAAAGATGCCGGTTCTGCGGAAAGTGTTGTAAAAGCGGCGGAAGCGGCAATGAATTATAAGGAAGAGGCGGAATAAGTGAAATTTATAATCAAGCATGAAATCTCCGGAAGGCTCCGCATCCATCTTCATGCCGCCCGGCTGACCTGCCGTGAAGCGGACTGTCTGCTGGCCTATCTGGAAGCCATCCCGTCCATCACCCGCGTAAAGGTCTATGAGCGCACTGCGGACGCGGCCATCTATTATACCGGTGACCGGGACGCGCTGCTCCATATCCTGCGCCTCTATCAAATGGAAAATGCCCGAGTATCCGGGACGGCACCCATTCATTCCGGGCGGGAGCTGAATGCGGCCTATCAGGAAAAACTGGTCAGCCAGATACTCTGTCGTATATGTACGAAACTGTTCCTGCCCTCCCCGGCGCGCGCGGTATGGACTGCCGTCAGAGCCTGGCGGTATATCCGTAAGGGGATCCGCAGTCTTTTCAGAGGCAGCCTGGATGTATCCGTACTGGATGCCGCGGCCATCATGGTCTCACTGCTGCGCCGGGATACCGAGACTGCCGGATCGGTGATGTTCCTGCTGGGCATCGGCGAGATCCTGGAGGAGTGGACCCACAAAAAGTCCGTGAACGACCTGGCCCGGAGCATGTCCCTCAACGTCCGGAAGGTCTGGCTGAAAACCGATGGTCAAGAGGTGCTGGTTGACCCGAAAGAGATTTCCCCAGGCTGTCAGGTCGTAGTACATATGGGAAATGTGATCCCATTTGACGGAAGTGTAACGGAAGGAGAGGGAATGGTCAACCAGTCCTCTCTGACCGGAGAAGCTCTGCCTGTGCACAAAGGGATTTCCAGCTATGTGTACGCAGGCACGGTTTTGGAAGAGGGCGAATTTACAATAGAGGTTCGCCATACCTCGGGCGCGACCCGTTATGAAAAAATCATCGCCATGATCGAAGAATCGGAAAAGCTAAAGTCCTCCCTGGAAGGCAAGGCGGCCCGGCTGGCCGACAGACTGGTTCCTTATACCCTTGCCGGAACCGGGCTTACCTGGCTTGTCACGGGAAATACGACGAAGGCATTGGCTGTATTGATGGTCGATTTTTCCTGCGCGCTCAAGCTTGCCATACCAATCGCCGTTTTATCCGCCATCCGGGAAGCAGGAACCCACCGGATCACCGTAAAAGGCGGCAAATACCTGGAGGCCATCGCAGAGGCCGAGACCATTGTATTTGATAAAACAGGAACGCTGACAAAAGCCCGGCCTACCCTGAAAATGGTAGTTCCCTTCTGCGAATGGGATGAAAATGAACTGCTCAGAACCGCGGCCTGCCTGGAAGAGCATTTTCCGCATTCCATGGCAAAGGCGGTGATCCGGGCCGCGCAGGAACGCGGGCTGGACCACGAGGAAATGCATTCCCATGTAGAATATATTGTAGCGCATGGGATCTCATCACAGATTGACGGGAAAAAAGTGGTCATCGGCAGCGCGCATTTCGTATTTGAAGATGAAAAATGCCGGATCCCCGAAGGATATGAAGCGCGTTTTGCAGATCTGCCGAAGGAGTATTCTCATCTGTATCTCGCCGTTGAGAATCGGCTGGCCGCAGTCCTCTGCATCGAAGATCCACTGCGTGAGGAAGCCCCATCGGTCATACGGGCCCTGAAACAGGCCGGCTTTAAAAAGGCCGTCATGATGACCGGCGACAGTGAACGAACGGCGGCAGCGGCAGCGGAAAAAGTGGGTGTCGATACATATGACTCAGAGGTGCTTCCGGAGGATAAGGCACGCTTTATTGAAACAGAAAAAGCTGCCGGAAGAAAAGTGGTGATGGTCGGCGACGGTATCAATGATTCTCCCGCACTTTCTGCGGCGGACGTAGGGATCGCTGTCAGCGACGGAGCGGAAATCGCGAGGGAGATTGCGGACATTACCATATCCGCCGATAAGCTGGATGATCTGGTGACCTTAAAACTCCTCAGCAATGCTCTGGTTCGGCGTATCCGGCATAATTACCGGCAGATTGTTGGAATCAATACCGTATTGATCCTGCTGGGAATCAGCGGAATCCTGCAGCCTGCAGTTTCCGCGACCCTGCATAATCTGTCCACTCTGGGGATCAGTCTGCAGAGCATGCAGAACCTGCTGGCGGAAAACAGACCCTGACAGCATTGTGTAATTAGCAATGGATTTTGTACCAGCTTCTGTATTGCCGTTCAGAACAGAAATGTTACTTTTTGTTCCTGATCAGCGCCTTAAATGCCTCATAGCTTTCCGCGCTGATCAGGTGCTCTATCTCGCAGGCATCCGCGCTTGCCGTCTCCTCATCTACTCCGAACCCGGTCAAAAGCTTCCGGACCGTATCGTGCCGTTCATAGATCTCCCCGGCAATCTCTTTTCCCCTGTCTGTCAAATGCACCTCACGCGTTTTATCATCCAGAAACAGATATCCTTCTTCTGACAGTGCCCTCAGCGCAACCGAAACCGTTGGGCGGGAAACCTTCAGCTGATCGGCTATGTCGGCGCCGTGCACTTTCTTCCGTTTTGAAATCGTATAAATTGCTTTCAGATAATCTTCTACGGTCTTTTTTTGTTTCATTTTCCATCGCCCCGTGATGTCATTGCTAATTTTTATTAGCTTCGCCTAACTTCTATTCAGAAAAGAGGCGGTCACATTTCGTTAGTGACCGCTAACTATTTTTACTATACTTGATACCGACCGTTTTTGTCAAGAATATTTTATATCGAGTATGCTTTTCAATGGGCTGGATGCGTTATCCCACTCCATATCCTCAAACCGGATGAGCAGCACATTCCCCCACTTCTCTGCCAGCTCCCGGCATCCGACCGTAAAACCGCTTTTCGAAAACAAGATCAGCACATTTTTCTTATAATGGAACAATGCGCTCTGGTGCTGCAGTTCTTTCAGCTCCGCTTCCGAGGTCAGCTCATTTCTCCACTTGCACTCTGCAAAGATGGCTTCGCCCTCCTCATTATCCGCAAGGATATCAATCTCTGTCTGCCGCTTCTCCACCGGATCATTGCCCCACCATCGGCCCATATCCTGAAAGTCAACCGGCAGGTTTCCTTTGAGATTCTCCTGCCACAGATACTGCTTGCAGATCTCCTCGAACACGAACCCCATGTATGCTGGGATCTGCTTCTCTACCCGCTGGTACGCCCTGTCCCCGGCCCCCTGTCCGATCAGAGACAGGTTCGCCGGAACAAAACGATACCAGAACTGAAACATGCTGTCTGACAGCTTATAGATTGTCTTTCTGGAGTGCTCCGCCTTATATGGAAATTCCTTCTCAATGATGCCGATCGACATCAGCTTGGAAATATAATTGCTGGTCGCCCCCGTGTCGTTCAATCCGGAAGCACCGGATATCTCGCTGATCTTGCTGGATCCGGTGGCAATGGCTTTGATGATCGCGTTATACTGCATCGGCTCTCGGCATTCCTGCTTGATCAGGTTCCCCGGCTCCTCAAACAAATACGCCGACATTTCAAAAAAATTGCTTTTGATATTGTCCTCCATTGACCTTCTGTCATCCAGCTTCGACATATACAGCGGAATCCCCCCTGTAATCCCATAAGCCAGAGCCAGATCCTCCTTATCAAAATACTGGTAGTATCTGCCGCACTCGGCAAATGTGAACGGCCGGAGCTTCATCTGCGCGGTTCTTCTCCCGTACAGCGGGCTCTGGTAACCCAGTACCTGGTTCTCCATGAAAGAAAGGGAGGATCCGCACAGAATGAGCATCAATTTGGATTTCAAAAACTTGTGATCAATAAAGGATGCCAGCAGTGAGGAAATCCCGCCGTAGCAATTCGCCAGGTACGGATATTCATCAATCACAAGTATGACCCGCTCATCCTTCGACATCCGGTAGATCAGCTCCAGTGCCTCATTGAAATCCCGGAACACGGTCCCAATCTCCACTCCCGTAAAGACAGACATGATACTGGCGCTCAGGATCTCCAGGTTCTGCTTCTCATTGGAATCAATCCCCGGGTAAAAAACAGCCTTTTTGTCCTTGATAAACTCACTGATCAGAGTTGTCTTGCCGACCCGTCTTCTTCCATAGATCACAACAAACTCAAAGGCGTCACTCTGATACAGCCTCTCCAGCGTCCCCATTTCCCGTTCTCTTCCGATAAACATCCTGCCACCTCACCTTTTATATTATTCAGTTTTAAAATTGCTGTATTATGATTAACTAAATTACAAATAAGTAAATTACATCTAACTTTATTATGGTATACTATAGTAAAAAAGTCAAGAAACTATTCTTGTATTTTTGCTTATTGAGTGACTGTGAATAGTAACCTTATTGACCTTGTAAATAAAACAGTACATTGTCATCTTCTTTTTTCTGATCGTTATTCTGTGTGCTTATTTTATAATTTCGGGTAAATTGAATGAAAGCCGCAAATTAGCCGATGAGCGCAATACCGATAATATTACATATGCGCAATATATGGCAGGACAGCAGGCAGAAATGGATGATGCAGACAAGGAAAAAGTTAAACAGGCCGACTTAGAAAGGAGTTTGCAGGAAGTGATCCAGTCCATCGTTGAAGGCAGCGATTCACTGGTCAGTATCCATGACTTCAACAGTGCTGACTTTTCCGCTTCTGCTGTTTCCGTAACCTTATATACCGAACAGGGAAATGACATCTCACAAGAGCAGAGGGACGGAATTGTAAGGACGATGGCAGCATGGAGGATCTGCCCCAGGATAACATTACCATCAATATCAGTGCCCACGAAGCTTAAGCAGAGACAGTGATTGAAATTGTATATGATACGGAGCGTCGGATAAATCTGCCGCTCCGTTTCTATTTCCGAGAAGTAACGAGCCTTTCTTACACAGATATTTGACGGCCGCCGTGAGAGTCAAAGCCCCGCGTCTGTCTGCGGCAGCCTGTACTGATATTCGGTGATTTTTTCCAGCCCGTCCTCAAGCACTTGGTTTCCCAGATACCTAGCGCTTCCATCCTCCCGGATCTGCAGCGTAAGCACATGGCTCATCACGCGGTCTTCCCCCATGGCTTCGCAGACCGCGTCGATCGTAAGCGACGTTGTTCCGTCCGAATTTTCCTGAATCTCTCTCACCTCCGGGATGGAATTGCTGAACCAGTTGGCCATGTAGGTCAGCGGCCCCAACCGTTTCCATCCATAGGTCTGTTTTTCCCCGTCATATACCGCATACCTGGCAAGCTCTTCCACGGTTACAGGCAGATATTCTGTCATCAGCGTTTCAAATTCTTCTTTCGGAATCCCGTCCGCATAGGTTCCCAGCCCCATTGACTTTTCATATTTTAAAGCAAACAAGTACTCGTACAGGCCGTTGTAGTCCAGTTCTTCCAGATGCCCGGCATCCCAGTTCGAACGAAGCAGGTTGTTGCCCAGATACCCGATGGGAAGCAGATATTCTTCCGCGATTCTTATGTACTCTTCCTCCATGGGCTTTACCCGGAGCAGGTTGTGTCCGTTCGCAAGCTCTGTCACATCCGGGTATTCGGGCATGCAGTATTCATAGGCAAACCAGCCTTTCTCCGTGTATTTCCAGTCTTTGATCCTGTTGAGCGAGCTGCCTGCGATCGCCGGATCGTCTTTCGCGTTCCATGTGGATATCGTGTCGATCACATACAGTTGCGTACCATCAAAAAGGAACCGGCTCCTGTTGATTCCTCCGCCTGCAGTGATATAGTAGAGCGTCAGTTCACCTTCGCTTCCATCCAGGCATTCTTCCAGGAACTGTTCCATTTTTTCATAGTTTCCCATGGTGTAGTGAAAACCCGCAGCAGTCACAGGGCAGCCGGTCTCCTGCAGGGCTTCATACATTTTAGAAATGGATTCCCCGTCCGGTGTGGGATTGAGTGAGTCCCCTTTGTCTGATCCCGCATAAATACCGCGGATCCTCTCCATGGCTTTTTTGCAGTCGGCTTCCGCTTCTTCCTCTGCGGATTGCGAGAGCGGGAGGTTATAGCCCTTTTCCAGCGCTTCTTCCATTCCGGGCTGCTCCCGCTCCATGAATGCTTCTGTAAAATCTTCATCTGCATTGATATCTTCCTGAGCGTTCGTTACTATCGATTGCATTTTCTTACCCTGCGCCGGATCCGCTTTATGAGCATCACTGCATCCGGTCGTTACAGACAGGGTCATTGTCAATATGATAAAAAGGATCATTTTGTTTTTCTTTTTGATCGTCATGCTGCCTGACCTCCTTTTGTTTCTGCCTCTGTATTTTTCATATTGCTGCTGTTCTATCTCGTTACAGGCCACACCCTGACCAGGCATGACCTGTAACTCTATATCTACTTAAAAACTGTGTTTGCAGTATTTCTAAATTTTACAGCAGCAGAAAGTGGAAGTCAATATGGCAGCAAAAAACCGCACGGTTCCCCACGTCCGATGGCGAGCCAGTTTAAGCTCACGCTCCCTGTACTTAATCGGACTGCTGCCATGGAGCTTGTGTAAAAAAAGTGCGTCCTGTTGTGTTTCTTTCGGAAGTATAATATAATAAACAAAAAAATGAACATCCGAACTATTTCAGATGATAGGGCTGGAAAGGAGTCGGAGCTTATGGAAAAACGGCAGGAATATTTCCTGATGAACAGAGATGAAAAAGTAATGCTGTTTACATCTGCGAAAAACGAATATGGAGAGGTATTGCTGGAAGAGCAGGAGGTTGTCGACATTTTGCTCCCGCCGGGATTCGAGGATATCCAGAGTTTTATCGCGCATCGGCAGGCTCCGAAGCACAGGAAGCACATCCTGAAGCTTCTGCGCCGGGCTGGATGCGAGGATCTGGAAGGATTTCTCCGGGTGTCAAAGGCGTTAAGCCTGAATGATACTTTCTGGGTCAAACCCGCCAAGAGCCGATTGTGCTGGAAAGAAGTATCGCTTTACCAAAATGATTTCAATGAAGTGATCGCGCAGATTGCGTTTGACGGTGGAGATTATGAAACCGATTTTTCCTCCACATCGCCGGAATACGGGACAGACGGATTCTATGCAAAATGCTGGATCCGCCGGAAAGAGCCACAGAATGGGCCGGATTCGTCACAGAGCGCGCCAAGTCCATCTGCGGCCAGTAACATATACTTGCTGAAAACCGGATCCGACACCTGCGGGATCGAGCCTTTTTCCGATTTTTATGCTTCGCAGCTCGCGGAGGTGATCTGTCCGGAGGCGGTACATTATGAGATCGGAGAATGGCATGGAAAGATTGTTTCCTTTTGTCCATTGTTTACATCCGAAGCAAAAGGATATGTTCCGGCAATAAAAATGTTAGATGGGCGGAAACATAATAAAATCTCCTATCTGATGGAATATTTTTCTGAATTAGGGCTTGAGGATGCGTTCCGCAGAATGATCGTGCTGGACGCACTGGTCATAAATGAAGACCGCCATGCGGGAAATTATGGCTTCACGGTGGACAACCGTACACAGGAAATTCTTGGTATGGCGCCGATGTTTGATCACAACCGCAGTCTTTTGTACGGCTGCAGATCGCTGGAGGAAGTACCGGAGTATCTAAAGCAGCAGCTTCCAAGAATTGGGACGGACTTTAATACCGCGGCTCACAGCCTGCTGACCCCGCAGCTTAGACAGGAATTGCTGAACCTGAAAGGATTTCATTTTCGGCGGGATGGGGAATTTGATCTTCCGGAGGAACGGATGCTCATGCTGGAACAGGTTGTGAACCGCCAGATCTGCAATATTCTAAAGGGAACAAGCTTGTATCATTACAGGGCGTAGAATGATTGCTTGTCAATGGACTTGCAAAGGATGCAGCAAAAAACAGCAAAATTACCTGCCAATCTATAGATTGGCAGGCATACGTTAAGGCTTGTTCCTCCGGATTTAACCATTGAATTTCTGCTTTCAATCATTCTATTTTAGATGCATTGCCGCATTTCTATATTTCAAAAATCTTTCTCTGAAATTCCAGGGCCTTTTTCGCATCTTCATCCAGGGCATTCTCACTGATGTCCGGCACGATCTCCCGCCATACCTTAATGTCCTTTCCAACCTGGCCGCCCGGCATTACAAATGGTTCCATAACGACTGTGCCGTCATAATGGATTTCCTTAAGGGCATCACCGATCACTTTCCATGGCATACGTCCTGCCCCGGGTACCATACGGTTGCATTCTCCTGTGTGAAAATGTCCCAGCAGTTCACCTGCCGTACGGATTGCATTACTGATGCTTTCTTCCTCAATATTCATATGAAAGGTATCCAGCATCACCTTCACATTTCCTGCTTCCTTTTCCAGTTCCCGCACACTTTTTACAAACCTCGTTCCTTCCTCAGAAGTATTAATCACATGATTTTCAAAACGGTTCAGACATTCCAATCCCAGCGTCTTGATCCCATATTGGGCCGCCGCTTTTCCCATCCTGGCAATCCCTTCGATTCCTCGTTCCCAGTCCCCCTTTTTATCGATCGTACCACGATAGTCAACCGGCCAGCAGGAGTATAAAGCGCCTCCGAGAAGGTCCGAACCGATTTCCTCCATACGTTCAAAAAGGTCTTTGTAAAATTCCAGTGCATGCGTCCGAACCGAGGCATCCGGAGATGCTATATTGTTTTCTGGAGCCGGTCCATATCCAACTGTCAGTCTTATTCTGTTTTCCTCCGCACATTTTCTCAATTCTCTCAGCTGATTTTTTGTATATCCAGGCAACGGACCTGCCGCAATCTCTAAAATGTCAAATCCCAGTGCGGCCGCTTTCTTTATATAATACTTATAATCTCCATCCCACTCATGCTCCCAGTAGGCATAATAAATACCATGCTGCATTTTTTCAGTTCCTCCTTTATGTCAAGACTTTTTTCTGCCGGCTCTTCGCAAAATCTCCACATTGAACACAAGAACCAGAAGCAATGCCGCCCCCCAGATCAAATCTCTGTAATAATTGCTGATAGCCGGAAACTGATTCAGGTAGGAGGAAAGCAGCTGCAATATAATAACCGCAAACGCAATCCCGGACATTTTGCCGGCTCCTCCGTTGGGATTGATGCCGCCAAGGACCGCAACTAAAATTGTCTGCATTGTATAGCTGGTTCCAAAATCCGCTTTTGCGGAATTGAGCCGTGACAAACTGATCAGCCCGGCGATCCCTGCCAGAAGTCCTGACATCATATAACATTTTATAATAGTAGCATTCACATGGATTCCCGCAAACCTGGCTGCCTTATCACTTGTCCCGACTAGATAGGCTCTCATTCCGAACTTTGTCTGTCCCATTATGAACGCCAGCACCGCCGTACATAATATGAAAATGATAAAAGGAAGCGGTATATTTAAAATCGTAAGGCCCGACAGCAATTCGATCTCTCCATTTACAGATACGGTACTTCCGCCGGATAATACCACAGAAATCCCCATAAACAGTTCATAACTCCCCAGCGTTGCAAGCATAGGCGGAATATGGAAACGACTGATCAGGATACCGTTAAAGGTTCCGCAGAGTGCACCTGCACAAAGAGCCGCCAGACATCCAAGCGCAACATTGCCCGGCATATTTGTCTGGAAAATGAGCCCGGCACAGATTCCGCTCAGATTTGCTACATATACGGTAGAAAGATCAATTCCGCCGCTCAGCATGCAGATTCCCATTCCCAGTGACATCAATCCGTATTCTGTCAGCTGCTTTCCAATAGACTGAAAGTTGCTTAAATTCACAAATGCGGTTGATTTTGTAACACCTGTTATGATCAACAGCACGATCAGAATGACCATCAAGCGTCTTACATTTTCATCAAAAGGAAGTTCTCTTTTCTTTTGTTTCAATATCTTTTCCATGTTATGCCTCCTTTTTCCTGCGTACTGCAAATGGATTGCCGGCTCTTTGCGCCTGCATCGCTGAAATTGCTGTCCCGACGATAATAATTGCTCCGATCACAACCTTTTCCCAATATACCGAGATACCAAACATGATCAGGCTGTTGCTTACCATAGTAATCAGAAATGTTCCCAAAAGACATCCTCGCAGCGTCCCTACTCCTCCGGACATCCTGGTTCCTCCCAGAATGACTGCTGCAATCACCAGCATCTCTGCCCCCGCATATTCATTCGGCATATAAAAATAAGACATCATTGCATAACACAATCCTGCGATTGCCGCAATCCCTCCATTGACTACAAACACACCGAAACGTACCTTTCTGACATTGATGCCTGCCCGCTCCGCGCTGACCTCGTCTCCTCCCAATGCGTATACGCTTCTTCCGACCATTGTATAATTCAAAATAAAATATGCGATCACATAAAGCACGATCATAATGATAAATGTCCCCGGTAATGCGGAACCCAGGCCGGATTCCTGATTTTTCACCGTCGCAATATTGATCTTGCTCAGCGCATACAGCTTCTCCGGCAACTCCGTGCGGCCTGCTTCAAATGCGCCAAATAATATTCCGCTGCAGATCGAGGAGGTTCCCAGCGTTACGATCAGGCTGTTAAAGCGGTACTTTACTATAAAGAAGCCATTGATGCATCCGATCAGGCATCCAGTGAGGACGGCGATCAAAAAAACCGGTACAACTCCAAGATTCCATGCATTTCCAGCCATAACCGATATATATGCGGACAATGCCGCAATCAACGGAAACGATACGTCCGCCCCGGTACTTACAAAGCTTAAAAGCGCACAGACCGCATAAATTCCCGGTACGATCATGGACCTTACAAGATCCATAATATTATTGCTGGTAAAAAACTGTCCGGATCGAATCTGAATGATTGCTGCAAATACAATGATGATACAAAGGATATAAAACTCTGTCTGCCTGACTGCCCTCTTAATCTTTTTATCCATTTTTCCTTCCTCCTAAGCGGTCACTCCGTACAAATTCTCGTTATTCAGATCTTCTCCCGTCAGCTCTCCGGAAAATTGTCCTGCTTTCATAACGATTGCCCTGTCACAGAGTGCCGAGACTTCCGCCACATCATCTGAAACGACCAAAATTGCCATCCCGGTTGTTGCAAGTTCCCTCAAAAGCTTATGGATATCATATTTTGCCCCGATATCCACGCCTACTGTCGGCCCGTTCAGGATCAAAACCTTTGGTTTTGTTGCCAGGCATCTGGCCAATACTACCTTTTGCTGATTACCGCCGGACAATGTAGATACCGGAAGCGTATGATCCTTCGTAGCAACTCCGATATCATCCACCCAGGATTGTGACAATGCCTTTTCGTCCTCCTCCTTTAAAAAGCCTGCTAATCCGGCAAGTTCGTCCAGACATGTGACCGCAATATTTTTATAGATGGGCTGAGGCAAAAACAAACCTTCCGTAAGCCTGTCCTCCGATACTAAAGCAATTCCACATTTCTGAGCATCTGCTACGGAATCCAAATGAACCTCTTTTCCTTCCACAAAAATGCTTCCTGAAAATGGCCTGAGCATCCCAAACAATGCCAGACTCAACTCTGTACGGCCGCTTCCCAGCTGTCCGACAATCCCCAGGATCTCCCCTGCCCGCAGATCAAAACTGATATCCTCAAATCCAGGAGCTGACAGGCTGCTGATCCGCAGCAATGAGTCTTTATCCTCAAAACTCTGGAGCTTCTTCTCCGGAATTGCGTCAAAATTTCTTCCTGTCATATAATATGTAAATTTTTCTTCATTCATCTCCTGGATCGGACAGCTATGCACATTTTCTCCGCTTCTCAAAATAGTGATACTGTCGGAAATCTCAAATACTTCATCCAGCTTATGTGAAACAAACAGGATCGTAATCCCCTCTTCTTTCAATTCGTTGATGATCGCAAACAGACGTTTTACTTCCTTACTTGTCAAAGCAGTCGTCGGCTCGTCCATGATGATTAATTTCGCATTATGCAAAAGCGCCCGGGAAATCGCAATCAGCTGTTTATCTGCAACCGGCAGAGACTCGACTCTTGCATCCAGGTCCACATCAAAATTTATTTTTCTCACTGCCTCTTCCGCAATTTTTCTGTACTCTTTCTTGTTTACAAATTTCTTCTTTTCCGCAAGAACCTGGTTAAATGCCAGGTTTTCCATCACTGTCAGATTGGGAAATATGGAAAAATCCTGATAAATCACCTGAATTCCTGCCGCAATCGCATCTGCCGGTTTCAGATTCGTATATTCCCTGCCGTCAATCTCAATGGTTCCCCCATCCGGCTGATAAAATCCGGAGACCACCTTGATAATCGTAGACTTTCCGCATCCGTTCTCCCCTGCCAGACAATGTATTTCTCCCTTTTTTATGGTCAGATCCACTCCCTTGAGCGCATGGACACCGCCAAAGGATTTTCTAATCCCCTTTACGCACAGTACATTCTCATTCATATCATCGCCACTTCCTTTCAAAATAGCTTTTCAGACCGGGCGGCCTGTATATGGCCCGTCTCCCATGTACCAGGCCGCCCAAAGACGATACAGAAACCCTTGCCGCCGGCAGATTTTCTGTATACAACGAGATCCAAATGTTTAAAAATCGTATTCTTCAATATTGTCTTTTGTTAAGATCAGGGGAGCATCTCCCAGGAGGCACCTGTTCTTTCCTTCTACCATCTTAACACTTTGATACCCCTCGCATCCGAGATCGGATCCCTCGCCTACTTCTTCACCGCTCAGCACCTGGTATGCCACATTGCACATCGCATAGCCGGCCAGTGCCGGATCCCACAGGCATACCGAATCAATGGTTCCGTTATTTACATAATCCTTACATGCATTCGGCGTCCCAACGCCTACGATGGATACCTGTTCTGAAAGTCCTAATTCCTCCACAGCCTGTGCCTCTCCCAAAATATCAACCGATGCAGCGCCGGTAAATCCTGCAAGAGCGTTATTTGCCTTTAACAGCTCTTTTGCTTTCTGATACGCCGTGTCTACCTTTTCAGAGGATTCCGCCGATGGTACGGTATCGTTGATCAGCTGCATATCCGGATAGTTCTCTTTCTGATATTCATATTCCGCATTGGAATATTCCATGTGGGTCGTAGATGTCGTATATGCAACCATCTGCGCATAATCTCCCGTTTCCCCCATTGCCTTCGCAAGCTCCTGCATCATGGTCTGCCCAAAGGACTCCGCCGTAAATGCCTCCACATCGAAAAGCGTGTTGTTCAGGTCAGAGGCTTCGTGACTGATCACTACGATTCCTTTTTCCATTGCGCTTTTCAGCACGGATTCTAACGCACCGGGATCTGTTGGAACGACACAGATTGCATCTACCCCCTGGTTGATCATATCCTCAACCAGCTGAACCTGTGAGGCCGCATCCGCATTTGCCGGTCCTTTTTGTATTACATTCACAGCCATCTTTTCCCCAAACTCATTCACCCCTGTTTCCATACGTTTAAACCAATCTGAGGTTCCGTCTTTTACTACCACGGCAATGGTGTATTCCGAAGAATCTTTTTCTGATTTATACTGAGCTGTGTCAAATAAATCTGCCGATACTTCCGTATTTCCATCATCCGATGATGTCCCTGAAGTAGTACCGCAGGCCGCCAGACCAATGATCATAGATACTGATAACATAATTGCAAATAATTTCTTTTTCATAAGATACCTCCTCTTTTTATTCCACATTTCTGTGTCTCTTTTCCATGTCCTCATTTGTAAGTCCCATTTCATTTTTTAACATCATTACGATCACATCAAAAAATATCAAAAGTGCCTGTTCAAACTGATTTCCCATCATCTGGGCAGTCGGTACATATTCCTCTTCCAAATGATATACAGCTTTGTATGCCATCGCCGGAATTTTAACTACCGCATCCGCAATCGACAGCAGGAAGCCTTCTGATGAGGGAGTTACCAGTAAAAGGTACGCGCCTTCCCTCTTCGCATTTCCGCAGATTGTATTCTCATGCGATACGTCCGCACTGCCGCAGGCGCAGATAAATAAATCGCCTTTTTGAACCGCCGGAGTCGTATCATCCCATATCCAATGCGCATTTTTTCCCAGATGCATCAGACGCATTGCAAATGCCTTTGTAGAAATGCCTTCTCTTCCCGCACCTAATAAAAAAATACGGTCTGCCGATTTGATCTTATCGAGCAGGATTCGGATCCCTTTTTCATCGACCCTCTCAAATACTTTTGTAAGTTCATCAAGCGCACCTTTTGACAATTCCTGAAATCCCTGCATCATCTCACCTCATATTTTTTATCATCCAAACGTTTCAGTGCTGCCATTCCATCCTCGTGCGTGCCGGTATAACTGCTGAACAGCCATGCTTTGATCATGGACATGGTAAACTCAATCCCCTGTTTTTCCATCATCCACGCACCGGTACATAGAATATTTCCATTGTTATCATTTTTGCTCAGAACAGCAGGCAGGACATCATAGCACAGCACCGCCCTGATCCCCGGCACCTTATTTGCAGCCATTGCCATTCCCTGTCCGGTACCGCACATCAGAAAGCCATAATCGCCCTCTCCGGAGATTACTTTTTCCGCAACGGCTTCCGCGATCTCGGCAAATTTTCCTCCGTCTGGTTCTTCCGAAGATGTACATCCTACATCTTCGATTTCGTATCCTTCTTTTTTCATAGCAGCGACCAGCCTCTTATAGAAGTGAAACGCTGCCGGATCACATCCAAAAATCAGCTTCATAAATTTCCTCCTCTGAATGTAACCGGTTTCATATAAGTCAAAAAAAATTTGCAGAAGCCGGCGGGAAATTCCCGCCGTTTCTTTTTAGAAAGTCTCCCGGATAAGCGGAGCTTCCAGCAATATATTCTGTATCCGTTTTTCCGGAAATGCGATTCTGCTGATCAGAAGCTCTGCCGCTCTTTTTCCAAGCTCATATGAATCCCGCTCAATATAGTTATGAGGAATGCCTAAAAGATCGAGCATTTCTATTTTATCCAGACTTACGTGTGTATAGGAATCTGTTTTTCCATTCTCTCTGACAGCCTGCAGATATCCTTTCCCAAGGCTGTTGTTGCAGGTGATCACTGCGGTTGGCTGGTCCTGTTTCTGAAAGATTTCCTTTGCAGCCAAATACGCATAGGACTGTTTATATGTACCCTGGTATATCAGTTCTTCCCTGATTTCCAGCCCCGCCTCTCTCAAACCGTCGAGATAGCCCTTATATCGTTCTGACGCCAAAATATTGCTTTCATGATTTCCATTGATCACTGCGATTTTTTGATGTCCTGCTTTTGCCAGTGCAATCACAGCATTTTTCACAGCTGTCCTGTCGTCAAAATGGATGGTATCAAAGGGAAGTGCGATATCCCTGTCTATGCAGATTACCGGGCAGCTCAAATTTTCTAATTCCTTTTGAACCTTTTTCTTTTTTCCCATCGCCGGATAATTATCCGCCGGGACATAAAGCACACCCCTGACCCTCTGCGTCCTCATCAAGTCTAATGCCATACTGTCCTTCTTTTCATTGTCCTCGTTACTGCAGTAAAGTAACGACAGTCCGTTCTTATTCGTAATCTCCTCAATTCCGGAAAACAGTGTCCCAAAAAAACTGTTGCTGATCTCCGGGACAATCACGCCCACCGTAGAAGATACTCTTTTTGACAGGTTTTGTGCTGTTGCAGATGGTGTATAATTGTACTCTTTCATAATAGATTCAATTCTTTCTCTTGTACTGCCTTCTACCATTTCCGGAGAATTCAGCACCCTTGATACCGTCGCCTTCGACACTCCGGCTTTCACCGCAATATCTGATATTGTTATATTCTTCATGACATTCCTCATTGCGCCTCATGATGTAACCGGTTTCATCATGAGAGCATTATAAATCTCTTTTTCTGGTTTCGTCAATAGTTTTTTTGCTTTTCTATCTTTTGCACAATTTTAAATAAAATTCTCTTACTTTTGGGACTGTTTTTTTATGAAAATGCGCCAAATTTAAAACCGGTTTCAATCCAAAATAGAATTCTCATTTTTCTTTTTCAAATTTCATATACTATTTATGTTCAATATTTTCATTCAAAGATTCGCGTAATTTCCCGATACCTATTGACCATGCGATAAATCTCTACAAACTCATTTCCAAATTTATATATGATCACATAATCTTCCCATATCGCATATTTATAATCTGTCCGAAAGCTGACTCTTTTGGACAGATCCGAACCCATTCCTGGAAACATCTGAAGATTCTCAAACTTGCCGTAAATTTCCTTTATGGTCTTTGCAGCATATTCTTCATTATCCTCAGCAATACGATCTCGGATGTCCTTCAAATCCTTTGCAACAATCGGATTAATCCTCAGTTTTAACATTCTATTCCCCCATAAGTGATTTCAATTCATCCAGATCAAGCCAGCCTTCACCGTCTTTCACTGCCTCTTCGACTTCCTGCAGCTTCATCAGAAGCTTTTTCTCTGCACGATCACTCTCATAATCTTCAATATCCATGACTACAAAACGGCCTCTTCCATTCTTGGTCAAATATACCGGTTCTCCTTTATGACAATTCTTCAGGACTTCATTATAATTTCTCAAATCAGATACTGGTAAAATATTTGCCATATTCTTTTAGCTCCTTCCTTAATTTCATATTATTTCTGCTGCTTTTATTATACCTAAAAAGTCATAATATTCAACGTAAATTTTTACAGCTTCTATTGAACATTTTTTAGCGGTTCTATAATTTACTAAATTCACACCGGTATACTACCCTCACGCACAGCGCCCCATACCCCGCATATGCAACTGGTATCCGTCTTTTCCGCTTGATATTCCGCATAGCTCTTTCCCTTGCTGCCCTTGCCGTGGACGACAACGGACAAGCCCAGTTCCATGGGAACCGGAACCCCTGCATGCATCAGGGCATTTCCGTCAAATATCCGGCCTTCCATACCTTTGTGATCTGCCCGGGGCTCCACACCGGTATAAGGCTTCACGTCCCGCGCCTCCGCTTCACACCGATACACGCCATCCGGCAGAATCCCTCTGCACCGGATATATGTAAGAGGCGCGTTTCCATGGGCATCCAATGACACCACGTTCAGCAGCATCTTGGTCTGATCTTTGGAAACAAAGCACCATGCCGTGGCCTCCCTGTCTGTCTCAGGATCGTGGAGACGGTAATAGATTCCCTGGTTGATCAGCTCCCCGTACTTTTTGTAATCCCGGATCTGCTGCCTGATCTCTTCCTTCTCTGCTTCCGTGAGCAGTTCCAGATCCAGTTCATAATCGAAGGTGCCTGCCATGGCAACGACACCCCTTGTCCGAAACTTCGTCGTCCTTCCTGTCTGGTGGTTGGGCACTGCGGATACATGGGAACCTACCGCGGAAATGGGATAGCCGAAGGAGGTTCCATGCTGGATCCGGATCCGCTCGATGGCATCCGTATCGTCGCTGCACCAGATCTGCGGGGTATAGTACAGCATTCCCGCGTCGAATCTGCCGCCGCCCCCGCTGCAGCCCTCGATCAGAATGCGGGGATATCGTTTTATCAGGCGTTCCAGAAAATCATAGACGCCCAGCACATACCCGTGCATCACCTTTGCGTAATTCTGGTATGCCGGGTTCCGGACACCATCACAGATCCGCTCCGGCCGTCCAGACGCATTTCCCGATTCTGCCAGGCTGGTGTATACATCACAGATACTCCGGTTCATATCCATTTTGATATACTCCACATTGGCCGAATCCATGACCTACGCGATCTGCTGGAACACATGATCCACCACCTCTTTTCTGGAAAAATCCAGTACAAGCTGGTTCCGGCATCTGACCGGACTGCGTCCCGGAATCCGGAAGGCCCAGTCCGGATGTGCCCGGAAAAGGTCACTGTCCTCATTCACCATTTCCGGCTCGATCCAGATTCCGAATTTTAAGCCCCGGGCGTTGATCTTTTCCACAAGCTCAGGCAGTGTGCCGCCCAGCTTCTTTTCATTGACCGCCCAGTCGCCCAAGCCGCTGTTGTCGTCGTCCCGCCTGCCAAACCAGCCATCATCCAGAACCAGCATTTCCACCCCCAGCTCCGCCGCCTGCTCTGCAAGCTTCAGAATTTTTTCCCCGGTGAAGTGAAAATACGTGGCCTCCCAGTTATTGATCAGCACCGGCCTTCTTGTATTTTTATAAATCCCTCTGCATACATGGTTTCGGATCATCTCGTGGTAAATGTGGGACAATGCCGCCAGCCCGTCCACTGAATAGGCCATCACCGCCTCGGGCGTGTACAGACATTCCCCGGGCGTCAGCGGATAATCCATCATTTCGTCCAGCATTCCGATCCGCAAGGGTGATCTCCACCGTATACGCCCCCCGGGCTCAGCCGCAAGGATTCTGATCCGAAGACGATTCTTCATTTTCACAGAAATACCGTTCCTCAAAAAAACTATGTTTTGTACTGCGGCCCTTCGCCTCGCACATGTCCTGCTCCGGGCCGGAATCCTGCACTCCATATAGGCCCTGCTGTTCAAAGCCGCACTGCCCTCCGCAGTATTCCAGTTCTTCCTGCAACGCTTCCTCCGTATCATACACCGCAGGCAGTCCCGGGATGGCATACTTTCCTGTACGTACCGCATGGCTCTGATAGCGCAGGTCCGCCCCGAAGATGCCTTCCTCATTCCGCAGGCTGAACGCCGCGCTCCGGAAATCTCCGGTTCCATAGCAGGGGAACTCCTGGGGGAGAAAGTCCAGGGACATGCCCCGGTCGCCTCCCGCGTCATATGGATTTCCCGCGAACCCGCAGTCATAGTACTGGAGCAGATAGCTCATATCATTTTCTACTCTCGCGCCGTAATACAAATGCAGTAAAAAGCCAAGCGGATGGATGCCGATCTGATAAGTCGTATGCTTTGTCTGTATCGTGATTGTTTTCATGAGCTGCTTCCTCCTTGTTATTGTTCACTTGCCAGCCAATCACCACGCCGGCCGACAAGTGAACCGGAACTTCTCCTTTCCCCCACAGGCTTTATTTTCCTCCGGTCATGGCCACGCCTTCGATGAACTGCTTCTGGAATACCAGATACAGCGCCACCATCGGCAGCATTGCCAGAAGAGAGCCTGCCATCAGCACCGGATAATTGGTGCTGAACTGTCCGTTCAGACTGGAAAGTCCGGCAGACAATGTGGTTGCGTTGATATCCGTATTGACGATCAGGGGCCACATCAGGTCCGTGTACGCAAACACGGCGGTAAATACGGTCAGGGCCGCAACGGAAGACCGGGTCAGCGGGAACATAACCTTATAGAAGGTCTGCCCCGGGATCATCTGCTGGACGATGATCAGCGTAAACAACACATTTTTTCCTTTAAAATTTAATTTTGCAAATGCATATCCTGCCATGGAGCAGAAAGCCACCGCGCAGACTACGCGGATCACGATCATCAGAATCGTGTTCAGATACAGCTTTCCGAAGGGCAGAAGGTCGGTGGCCTTTGCAAAGGAAGCCATATTCCAGTTCGACGGCAGGATCGTCGGCGGGATCTGCATGACCTCCGCATTGGTCTTAAACGCGGTGAGCAGCATCCAGATAAATGGAAAGATCATGATGACTGCTCCGATGATCAATGCCACATAGGTAAGCAATGTGGACATTCCCTGTTTTTTCTTCATCCTGTATACCTCCAATTTGCGCAGCAAATGGATTGCCTACTTGCCCGCCATCTGCGAAGCAGATTTTTAATGCGGGCAATTCCCGTACTTGTAACCAATTTGCACAGCAAATGGATTGCCTGAATCAATACTCCTCGATCGCCTCGGTCACGGAATCCTGCATTTTCTGGATTCCTTCATCCACATTCAGCGTTCCCGCATAGATATCCAGCATGATCTGCTCTACCCTCGGTTCCCAGTCCGGACGGGACGGGTTGTTGACATATTTTACACTGTAATCAAATGCATTGATCAGATTCCCCACACTGAGTTCAAATCCGTTATCTTCAAATGTCTTTACCCAGGTTTCTTCCAGTCCATTGTATGCCGGGATCGCAACACCAGATTCCCCCTGGATCCTCTGCCCTTCCTCGGAGCCCAGGAATGCCAGGAAATCCATTGCCAGCTCCTTGTTCTTGCCTTCCGCTGCCGTTGCATAGGAAACACTGTTGGAGATGACTGCACGTCCGTCGCCGTCTGCCGGATCCGGACATTTCGGAAGCACTGCCACATCCCATTTTCCATTCATATCCGTATAGGTATTGCACAGGTTCGCCAGATCCCAGTTGCCTGCATAGTACATTGCGCCCTCGCCGGAGAAAAACAACTCGGATGCGCCCGTATTCGCGAACTGTGCTTGGGTCGGACACCAGTCGTTGTTCTGGATATTTACAAAATACTCGATCGCGTCCGCAGTCGCCGGATCCGTATAGTTTGCTTTCGTGCCGTCCTCATTTAAAATCGTTCCGCTTATTGTAGAGAAACGCAATCGTATCCTTATCCTTCGGCACGCCGTATACCTTGCCGTCGCTTCCCTTCGCATTTGCTACGGCGATCTCGGAATAATCGGACTCATTGATGATCTCGGAGCAGTCCGCCAGGATCCCGTTATCCGCATACTTGAACATCTGATTGGAATGCATCCAGAAAATGTCAGGCAGGGTATTGCTTGTCGCCGCGCCCTCCAGCTTGGTCCAGTACTCATCCCATCCGGTCGCCTGCACTTCGATGCTCACATCCGGATTCTTCTCTGTGTATGCGTCTGCGATGGCTTCCATACCTGCCTTCTGTCCCGAATCCCAAATCAGGAAGATCAGCTTTCCGCTCTTCGCTCCTCCGTCGCTTCCGCCTGAACCGCCTGAACCACAGCCTGCCAGGCATCCCATTACCATCGACGCCGCGAAGAATACAGAAACTCCTTTTTTTACCCATTTGTTCATTTTTACGTTCCTCCCATCCGTATTTGCAACTCATCCGCTTGCGCAGATTGAAAATGCGGGCAATGCCGCATCCTAAAATGGCATCAACAAATATACCCAAATCAAATATTTTTCATTTGAGGCCAAAAATACATATTAAATTTTCTTATAACTGAATTTCTTTCGAACCGGCCGGTTCTTCTTGACTTTACGCCCATCTCTGTTGGACTGTGTTTATTATATTTTAAGAAATGACTTTTTGGAATATCCGGCGCAATCTAGTTATATACCCTGGTGCACACTTTCTTGTCAAAAATGCATATTCATGTGCTTTATGGTATATCTTGAAAATCATACCAGTGAATGATTGAATAATCCGATGCTTCATGATAAAATAAATTTCAGTTGTACAATTGGATGATACAGAGATCATCCAACTGTAAGAATGGGGTGATTCATGTATGAATGACATTTTTTATGTTTTACAGAATCAGACTTTTATTGACCTGTGCATTTACCAGTTCGGTTATGCGCAGAATGACCCTTTGTCTTCTTACGGCCCGCATATCCGCTCTCATTATCTATTTCATTATGTCATCTCAGGCTGCGGGACCCTACAGGCTACGGATGAGAACGGAACGGACCATACATACCATATCCGCAGCAACCAGGGCTTCCTGATCGTGCCGGGGCAGATCACCACCTATACTGCAGACAAGAAGCATCCCTGGGAATATACCTGGATCGAATTTGACGGCATGCACGCAAAGGAAGCGCTCATGCTGTCCGGGCTTTCGATCAATAATCCGGTATATCGGTCCTCGGAAAAGATTTATTCCGCCAAGCTGAAGGAATCCATGCTGTATATCGCGCATCATCCCACGGAAACGCCTTTTAACCTGCTGTCCCACCTGTACATGTTCATGGACTGCCTGATGCGTTCCTCCGCATCCAGGACCACGCCGTCCACCAGCGGGATGAGTACCTATTATCTGGAATGGGCGTTCAGCTATATTGCACAGAATTTTCAGAATGATATCACCATTGCGGGGATTGCGGAGTCCTGCAAGATCCATCGGAACTACCTGTGCAAGATCTTCCGGGAGCATGTGGGCGTCAGCCCCCAGGAATTTCTGATCACTTACCGGATGAACAAGGCAGCGCAGCTTCTGAAAACGACCAGTCTGTCGATTAAGGATATCGGCAGTGCGGTTGGGTATCCGAACCAGCTGCATTTCTCCAGGGCATTTAAAAATACTTACGGGGTATCGCCGAGCCAGTGGCGGAAAGCGCAGCAGGGCAGGGAGAAAGAGAGAGAGTCTAATTGAAAAAATACCAACTGTACGGTTGGATGCTCTAAAGAGCCTCCAACCTACTCATCCATTCGCAAAAACCGTGCTTACACACTCTAACGTCTGCTAACGCCGCCGCTTTTTTATAAAAGCGAGGCAAACGCAACCGCCCCCGCAACGGTACAGAGCCCGCTGACCACGATCGCCAGGCTGCTCATGGCTCCTTCGATCTTCCCCATTTCCATCGCCTTCGCTGTCCCCACCGCATGGGAAGCGGTTCCGATCGCGAGCCCCCTGGAAATAGAATGCCTGATCCGGAATACTCTGCACAGGGTCTCTGCGGCCATATTTCCAAACACACCTGTAATGATGATCACAGCCGTAGTGATCACCGCATATCCCCCCAGCTCCTCCGATACGCCCATCCCGATAGCGGTGGTAATGGACTTGGGCAGTAATGTCACATACTCCTCATGGGTCAGCCGGAAAAGGACGGCCAGAACGAGGACCGACACCAGGCTTGTCAGCACGCCGGAGAGAATTCCAATGCAGATAGCCGCCGCATGCTTCTTCAAAAGCTCGATCTGCTGATACAATGGGATCGCCAGGCTGACCGTGGCCGGGGTCAGCAGGTAGCTGAGATATTTTGCGCTGCTGTTGTAGGCGTCATAATCTACTTTGAATGCGGCAAGAAACGCGACTACCAGCACAATGGCAATCAGCAGCGGATTCAGGATGGGCAGCTTCCATTTCTTTTTTACCGCCGTTCCGATAAAATACCCCGCCAGGCTGAGAACGACTCCCAATGTGGCGGATTCCAGAAAAAACTCATTCATTTTTATTTTCCTTTCCTGGGAAATTCAATTACCTGCTGCTTTGCGCAGGACAAAATTTCCACCCGTACGGTTGATGATACATGGAAATTCGTATCACTTAAATGATCTGCTCCCGCGCCTACTAATCTTTGTGCTTCAGCATAAAATCTGTCACCTTTCCGGTCACAAGCATGACCAGACAGGTAGTTGCGGGAATGATCACGCACAGCGGAACCACCATTCCCCGCATCTGCTCCCAGGATACCAGAAGCCCTGCTGCCGGAGGGATAAACATCAGCGGCATGATCTCGATCAGAAATTCCCCCGCCTCCTTCACCTGGTCCAGTCTCACCACTTTGAAAAACAGCAGGGCGAACAACAGCAGCAGTCCGTAAATACTGGCCGGGATCGGAAGCGGAATAAGATATTTTAACAGCTCGCCGACGCAGGTCACCGAAAGGATGATCGCAGATTGTCTGATATATTTCATGAGATTAATTCCCTTCTTTCGCATCATTTTGGTAACTGTTCAAAACCGTATTTTCGGAAATATACTGTACAGCATCTTTGTGAAGGTATTGAACAGGTACTATTTTGCTTTCTTAATATACCAGAAAATGCGCTTACAGGCAATCTGATTTTTAAAGATGTGCTTCTTCCTGCCCAGTCAGTGTTACTGTTCACACCCTTTGGGTGCTCCAGTAACAGTGTACGGCCAAGGTGTCACATGCAGCTTTGCAAATTTACTGTGCAGGTCAAACGCATGGTTCATGGGGCCGCAGCCTGCACCCAGATCGAGCATATCCGCAAGCGCTCCGGAAATATATCGCTTGGCGTTTTGGACTGCCTCTTCCATTCCCTGCCCCTTGGCAAGATTCGCGGCAATGGCGCTGGACAGAGTGCAGCCGGTCCCATGTGTATTTGGATTGTCAATGCGTTCACCCATGATCCATGTGCCTTTTCCCTCTGCGAACAGCAGGTCATTGGCGTCATTGACACTGTGGCCGCCTTTGCACAGTACGGTGCATCCGTATGTCCTGCTGATTTTTTCCGCAGCCGCTTCCATATCCGTTTCATTGCAGATGGGCAGACCGGAAAGGATCTCCGCCTCCGGAATGTTGGGAGTCACGACCGATGCCAGAGGCAGCAGCATTTTTTCCAGTGTTTGCACTGCTTCCTCCTCGATCAGCCGGGAACCGCTGGTAGTGACCATGACCGGATCCACTACGATATGTTCCGCTTGATACGCTTTGAGCCGATCCGCAATGGTTTCGATCAGGCCGGCGGATGATACCATGCCGATCTTGACCGCATCCGGACGAATGTCCTCAAATACCGCGTCAATTTGTTTCTGCAAAAATTCCGGAGTCACCTCCATG
Source organism: Schaedlerella sp. (assembly GCF_056796775.1). Taxonomy (NCBI): domain Bacteria; kingdom Bacillati; phylum Bacillota; class Clostridia; order Lachnospirales; family Lachnospiraceae; genus Schaedlerella; species Schaedlerella sp. Next base: position 69,571 of record NZ_JBQIKP010000002.1, on the reverse strand, counting down.
ATCCCGATTACTCCGGTGGTGTTCTGTGCGACCAGCGCAGTGACCGCGCTCATGGCAAATACCCCGTTCAAGGTCATTGTCTTCAAGTCTGCCTGAATACCGGCTCCTCCGGTGGGATCGGTTCCGGCGATGGATAATGCTGTCCTCATTTGTTTTCCTCCTACTTATTTTGAAAAAGTCTGTTCCGCCAGTCTGCGCAGTTCCCTGCATTCCTCCTCGATATCTTCTGCAGAAAATATGGCCGATACCAGCGCCGCCCCGTCTGCCCCGGAGCCGGAAAGCTCCTGCATATTTTTCTTCGAGATACCGCCGATGGCTACAACAGGGATTGATACTGTCTCACAGATTTCTTTCAAAGTCTCGTAAGATACCTCGCTGGCATCCAATTTTGTGGTGGTATTGAATACCGCTCCTACTCCCAGATAGTCCGCTCCCGCTTCCTGGGCCGCGGCTGCCTGCTCCGCAGTCTGGACGGAGACTCCGATCATCATCTCCTCCCCTACGAGCGCCCTCACATTTCCGGCTTCCATGTCCTTCTGCCCCACGTGGATACCGTCCGCACCGCATTTTACCGCAATCTCTACGTTGTCATTGATAAAAAACGGGATCCCGTATACCCCGCAGAGCTTCTTCATTTCCAGGGCTTCTTTCAGAAAATTTTCCTCATCCAGTTCCTTTTCCCGGAGCTGCACACAGGTCACGCCGCCTTTCAGAGCGGCCTTTGTCTGCTCCATCAGAGATTGCTTTCCTGTCCACGCGCGGTCCGTAACAGCGTACAGGCGCATGGTTTCTTTTCTGCATTTCATTTTTTTCTCCTTTCGCTTTCAAATAGTCGGCAGTTGTTCCAAACGGCAGGCCGCAGACTTGTCTGCTTACGCCGCGGTTCCGGATATCGCTTATAATACTTTATATCTCGCTTTTTGCTCCAGTTCCTCTCCTGTAAGATGGCACATCGCGTCGATGATATGATTGCGGTAGGATGCATTTCCGTCCTGCTCTGTCATGCGCTGCCGTGCTTTTTCCCCGCAGATTCCCATGGCGCAGACCGCGGCGGCAGCGGCTTCCAGCGTGTGCTCCTGATTCGCTGTGACATAAGCCGCTGTCAGGGCGGTAAGCTGGCATCCGGTTCCTGTGATGCTGCTCATCATAGGATGTCCGTTGAAAATGCAATAGGCCGTCTTTTCATCGGCCACGATATCAATGGCTCCCGTGACCGCGATCACCGCCCCTGTTTTCCCGGAAAATTCTTTTGCGAATGCTGCTGCCTCCGCAAGATTTTCTTCTGTCACCGCATCCGCAAGATCCGCGTCCACGCCTCTGGTGCTGCCGCTCCCCAGCGCCAATGTCTTGATCTCGGAAATATTTCCGCGGATGACCGAAAATCTCACATGCTCCAGCAGATCCATGGCTGTGCCGGTACGAAGCCTGGACGCGCCGGCCCCCACCGGATCCAATACCACCGGGTGCCCCAGCTCGTTTGCCTTGATCCCGGCCTTTCGCATGGCGGGAATGGTTCTCTGATTCAGTGTACCGATATTGATGTTCAGCCCGCCGCAGATGGACGTGATCTCCTCCGCTTCCTCCACATCATCCGCCATGATCGGCGAGCCGCCGCAGGCCAGCAGGATATTGGCGCAGTCGTTGACGGTCACATAATTGGTGATATTGTGGATCAGCGGGTGTGAATTTCTGACATTTTCAAGCAGTTCCTTTCGCATCTGATTACCTCCTCGTACAGTTGTGCTACGGGCAAAATGATTTCCACCTGTGCGGTTGGAATGATTTTGACCCTGTTGAGTTACAATTTTGATACCGTTTCGTATCTATGCGCAAAAAAACAGGAGATACCTGGTACGGTATCTCCGAAAAAAATCAGCTCAGACTTCCTACGGCGGCATTATCCGCATCAGGTATAAGGGTCGAAGTTGATTACTTCCTCTCAGCCTGCCGATACAAGCTCCCCTGAGTATTTATTTTGCTTTTTCAGTGTAACACTGGTGCTGGGGTTTGTCAATCATCAAAACCTTTATCGGCCGGACACCGTGCAGCAAGTGCACGACACCGTGTGAACAGTAACTGCATCCAGACAGCACACTTCAGCATTACTTCTCCACCATATCCGCATACATCGGCGTTCCGCAGCCGAACCCGCCTGCCACTTCCAGGATCTGTCCTGACACCCATGCAGAATCATCGCTGGCAAAAAACAGTACTGCATTGGCGATATCTTCCACCTCGCCCAGACGTTTGATCGGAAGGTGGCGGACATATCCGTCGATAAACTGCTGAGGCAGAGAGAGCGCGGCATCAGTCCTGATGAAGCCCGGAGCCACGGCATTGCACCTTATATTGGCCCTGCCGTACTGCATGGCAATATTCTGAGTCAGCTTATCCAGTCCTGCCTTGGATACCCCATACCCGGTCCGGACCATGTCTGCAAATTCTCCATTCATAGAAGCAATATTGACGATCACACCGCCGCCGTTCTCGATCATGTTGGGGATGACTTTCTGGCAGCATGTATATGTAGAAGTCAAATTAAAATTTAATTGTTTTTCAAATGTTTCAGCCGGTGTATTCACGACATCCAGATCTGCCTTCACACCCTTTCCATTGCCGCCCTGATTGTTTACAAGGATATCAATCCTTCCGGCCTGCCTGATCACTTCTTCCACCATAGGGCCCACAGTTTCCAGTGAATAACCGTCATAGTTTACCACCTTAACCTGACGTCCATCCGCATTCAGTCTGTCGGCAATTTCCCGCGCGGCATCCGGCCTGCGGACCGCCATATATACGGCAGCCCCCTCTCCGGAAAGCTTTTCAACGATCGCTTTTCCAATTCCCCGGGTACATGCTGTCACAAGCGCTGTTTTTCCTTCTAATTTTCCCATACTATGATTCCTCTCCTTTTCAAATATTCCGTCCGCAGTAATATCCCTGTGATACCGCTGCCGCTATCGAATCAGGACATGCGCTGTCGCCCACATTATACAGTTCTTCTACCTTACCCCGCAGCTCCTGATACAGAGAATCATTGGGTCTGTCTCCGACCGCCGCGATCACTGTCTCTGCCGGAATACGGAGTTCCCTGCCGTCCAGCTCACAGACCACCGTGTCCTCCGTGATCTCTTTACAGTTACAGGAAGTCAGAAGTTTTACGCCGAGCCCTTTCAAATGTCCTATCAGAATGGTCCGGGCAACGTTGGTCATTTTATCAGCCATCGTATCCAGCATTTCGATCACAGTAACCTTCTTTCCCTGTTCTGCCAGGTATTCCGCTGTCTCACATCCCACGGAGCCGCCCCCGATGATCACTGCATTCTCCTTGCATTCCCCGCCGTCCAGTATGTCTTTTGCATGGACCGCCCTGTCAAAGCCCGGAATCGGCAGCACAGACGGGCGCACTCCTGTCGCGCAGACCACCGCGTCCGGCTTCCGGCTTATGATCTCCTCTGCCGTAATCTCCGCATTCAGATGCACTTCCACATTGTGGATGCTCAGCTGTTTTTCCAGGTAAGCGATCAATGGCTTCATGTTTTCTTTGTGGGGCGGCGCCATTGCCTGGAAAATCTGTCCGCCGATCTGTCCTGATCTTTCATACAGGGAAACCCGATGACCGCGGATGGCCGCGATCCTGGCCGCCTCTACTCCCGCAACGCCTCCTCCGACTACGATCACCTGCTTTTCCTTCTCTGCTTTCCCGATGGTATAATCATTGTCCTTATTTCCCAATACGGCATTCCCTGAGCAGCGTCCCCTTGCCCCTTCCTGGAGCTGGGAGTCGATACAGACTCCGCATCCGATACAGGGGCGGATCTCCTCCTCTCTTCCCTCTGAAATCAGGTTTACCAGGTTCGGCTGTACCAGCACGCCCTTTCCGATAAATATGTAGTCACACTGTCCAGACGCAAGTGCATTTTCCGCGACTTCTGGATCCTGCGCGCGGCCTCCTCCGATCATTTTAATCGTTGCCGGCGCTCCGGTCATTTTTTCAATTCCCATTTTCAATGCCATACAAAGTCCAATGGCCGTTCCTTTTGGCGACGCGGAATCCGGCATATCCTCCATGCCCGCTTCCTTTTTCCATGTACCTGCCAGCACCTCGATCGCATCTGCTCCTGCATCCTGGAAACGCTTTGCATAATACATACCGTCCTGCATGGTAATTCCGGCGTCTTCCCCCTGCTCAACCGCGCTGAGCTTCACAACGATGGGAAAATCCTCTCCGCAGAGCTTCTTGATCTTTCCGATAATATTCAGATGGAAACGCACTCGATTCTCCGGATTGCCGCCATATTCATCTGTTCTGACATTTGCGGTGGAGGAAAGGAACTGCTGGCCCATATAATATCCCACGCTGTGGATCTCAACCCCGTCAAAGCCTGCCTTTTTTGCCCGCAGAGCAGCTTGCGCGTATTTGTCCTCAATCTCTTGGATCTCCTCAATCGTCAGAGCCCTTGGCTCTTCATTCCCCAGTCCCATCATAAAGGAATAAGGCATGGCAACCGCGCTTGGAGCTACCGGCTGATGTCCCGTGATCTTCCTGCGGGAACCGCGTCCCGTGTGGCTGAGCTGGAGCATGCACTTTGCCCCGTGCACATGGATCGCGTCCGTCAGCTTTGTCAGTCCCGGGATGTATTTGTCGTCGTCAGCCACCAGCATATTGGACGTATTCAATCCGACCGGTGCGTCGACACAGGTCACTTCGATCATGATCAGTCCGATCCCGCCCTTTGCCCGCTCCGCATAATGATTGATCACCGCGTCATTGACAAACCCCTTGTCCGACTGGTTGATCCCCATTGCGCACATTACCGTCTTGTTCCTTGTCTCCAGAGTTCCGATCGTTCCTTTTGATAATAGATTCGGATACTTATCTGTCATTCTTCGTACCTCCTTGTGAATCGAGATCATTTAATGAATCAGATTCATTTTTTTAATCATAATTCATTTTACATGAAATGTCAACGATGTTTTTAGAGGTTCAAAGACTTTACGCCCAAAATCTCTTTTGTTATAAATTTCGATGGTTTCTGTTTTGCCGGGAATAGGCGGGCCTATTATGCTATATGGTTTGGAAGGTTTAGAAGAAAATAAGAAGGGAAATAATAATCCGGATTCGGGAAGCTTTTACTATGGCATGCTGAAGGGAGATCTGGATGAAGGAGTCAATACAGTATGTAATGTTGCCAGTCTGATTAAAAGTATTGATTCCTGCAAAGAAATTGTAGAGGAACTGGCAAAAGGCTATGAATAAACTGGCAAGTAAATACATTTCCATGGCAGTCATCTGCTTTGACCTGAAACAATTATCATAGCAAAATGCAGGCCATCACAAAATTGCGTAAGATGGCCTGCATTCTCTGTGTCTGTCAAATATCCATAGAAAGCATGCCCATGTGGGCACGCCATAACACATGTCTGTCATTAATGCTCTGTATCTACGATCGCAATACTGGAATCTCCCATGCGGGCCTGTTCCAGTACAGCCTGGGACAGAATCTGAAATGACCCATGAGAAGAGGTCGCTCCTGAGAGCGCGTCGATGCCTTCCTCTCCCTGTCCCTCCAGAAGCTGGTTTGCGTAATATCGGGTATACTCGTTGGGATAGGTCCCGGAGACTTGAAGCATGTTCTGCATATATGTGTTATCCCAGCTCTTGATGAATCCGCTGGCATTCTCCGCGTTGTATTCTACGGAGACAATGCTCCCGCCTTTCACCAAAATAGTGATATATTCCTTCCAGCCATGGCTAAATTCAGATGCCTGAGCAGTATAATATCCGTCCTGAAGCCCTTCCTGATCCCCGCACGCTGTCAGCAGCGGCATCATCAGCAGCAGGCTTATAAGCATGACAAAAATCCGTTTCATCTGCCGCTTTTCTCCTTTAAAATAAATTTTCGCACGTGGGACTGAAGCTCCTCCGCTTCTTTCGCCAGCGATCCGCTGGACTGCTCCGTTTCCCCTGCGTTTTGCAGATTGCGGTCTGCGATGGAAGAGATCGTGGCAATCCGCTCCTCCATTACGCTCAGTGCAAGCTCCTGTCCCTGTACCGCCGCTGCAAGCTGATCCGAAATTGTGCTGATCTGCGCAGAAACATCGGAGATCGCGCGGAGAGAGCCAGCAGTATCCGCTGTCAGCACCACCCCGTTCTGGATGATCGCTTTGGTATTGTCGACCATCTTCGTAGCTCTCTGTGCGGCCTCGGCACTCTTGGCTGCCAGCTGCTTTACCTCATCGGCTACAACCGCAAAGCCTTTTCCGGCTTCTCCGGAACGGGCTGCCTCCACAGAGGCATTGAGAGACAAAATATTGGTCTGGAACGCAATGTCCTCAATGTCCTTTGCGATCTTTGTGATCTGCTGCGCGTTATCGCTGATGTCATCCATGGCGTTAGACAGGGAGGACATCTGTTCATTGGCGCTTCGAACGCGCCGGGTGATCTCTTCCGTCTGGGAACGGGTCTGACCGCTGCTCTTTGCAACATCGGCCAGCTGCTCTTTCACATGGGTCACCTCATGGACCAGTTCTTCGGTAGACTGGTTCTGTTCTAGGGATGCATGGTGCAGCTGCGCGGACTGCCCGCTCAGCTGCTCTGCCATTGCGGTGAGCCGGTCTGCGGCGGCACGGAATCCCAGGAGTGTTTCGTTCATCGACCGGGTAATGGTACTCAAACTGCCGCGGATCAGCACAAAATCGCCTTTGTAGTCCACCTGCGGCCCGGTCCGAAGATCGCCGTCCGCGACACGGGTCAATACCTGCTCGATATCGGATATGTATCGGTTTACGCTTTCCAGCGTAGCATCCAGAGTCTGTGTCATGACCTCCAGCTCATCTCCTGTACTGACGGGGATCACTTCCGTATGCAGGTCTCCATTGGACAGAGCCACCATCCGGTCCGTTACGCACTTCACCGGATGGGAAATGGAACGCGCAAACCGCAGGATCAACACTATGGAGATCACGAGCCCCGCCAGGGTGGCCAAAATTGATACCAGCATGGCCCCATTAATGAACTGACCGTAATCCGACTTTGGAATCTGTATGACCAGTGACCACTGAGTTCCCCGGATGGGAGAAAAGGCCACCAGCATCTTTTCTCCGTCGATGGGAAATTCTGCCGCCCCTGTTTCTCCGGTAGTGACCCGCTCCACCGCATCCCCGTTGCCGCCGCTTAACTGAACCAGCGAACTTTGATCAAGGACAAGAGACTGATCCGGGTGGCCGGTCACGATTCCCTCCCTGTTGACCATATAGGCCATGCCGCTTCTGCCCAGGTTGATGCTGCTGATCACATCGTTTAGCAAGTCATATTTGTAGGTACCCATCACATAAAGAACGGTCTCACCATCTTCTTTCACCGGCATTCCCATAGTAATGCCCAGACTGCCCTGGAAGATCGTGGATGCATCGATCGTCAGATTATCTGTTTCTTTTAAAAGCGCAAAAAAATCACTGTCCAGATTTTCCGGCGCATCGTCAATCCCCTGTTCCAGCCGCCCGTCCAAGTCATACAGGGCGATCGTGTAAAGTTCATAAGTCTCTGCAGCTTCTTCCAGCAGCGCCGCCCGGTTTTCCCTCGTTGCCGCAGTGTCCGGGGAAGCCGTCCCACCTTCGTCTGGTTCAGCACCGGCGGTTACACTGCTCATTCGGGGATCACCGGCAATGCCCATCATACGGTCGGCAAGCATATGGATGTTGGCCTCTACCGTCTTAGCCGACTGCCGGGCCATCGGCTGAAGGCTGTCCAACAATATGTTGTTGGCAAGCGACTGCAAGGAAAGCGCCATGATCACACAGCATACGACCACCAAGATCAGGATATTAAATGTAGTGTTTCTCAATATCCGCCTGTTCAGGCTCCGTTTTGTTCCTCGGCCGGCGAGGAAGCCCGCTTCTTTTCCTGTCACGTTTCTGCCACTCCTTTTCTGAGTAATTTTTGTGTCAATAGACAGAATAAAAAGCCGCTCAATCCGCCAGTCGTATATTGTGTGTTGTATCGACTGACAGGCGATAGACTTTTGCTTAGTATAGCACAGATTATCCGTGAAGGAAAGTGCTTTCTATAGTTTTGTTAGGGTTGTTTCACGAAGGCTGTTACTGGTTCTTCAGTAGTCATTGTTATGAAAAAGCGCGCAAAGTCCCCCTACAAAGGCTTTACACCAAAAATCTCTTTTGTTATAATTAGAGCATTATTGGTTAACAGTGTAAATCATAGAATGGAGAATTTATGGGAAGCAGACAGCAGGAAAAATCTCTGATGACGAAAACAGAGCTAAAGGAAGCCGCAAGACAGCTTTTCTTAGAAAATGGTTATGAGGAAACTTCTATACAGGATATCGCCGGCCGGGCCGGTTACAGTGTCGGCTCTGTTTACCGCCAATGGAAAGGAAAAAAGGAGCTTTTCATGGATATCTGGAATGATTATGTATCGGATTTTATCCGGACCAGTATTCTCCAGGCGCCTCCTTCTCCGAATCAGGAGACGATGATCGATTACCTGCTGGCCCGTTCCCAGGAATACAAAAAGAATGAAATGACCCGGAAGCTTCATCAGACCAGCCTGCTCGTATCAGCGACATATGATTATGAGGGACTGTTAAGCTGGGCTGACAAATACAAGCAGATGCTTTATTTATTTTTAAAGGGACTGAATCCGGATCAGCCGGACCGGCTTTTGAAATCCACTGCCAGTATCATGCACTGTGTCCTGAACACGGATGCACAGCAGGAGGCCGATGCAAGTTCACCTAAGTATGAGTTTGATCTGCAGACATTACGAATCTGCCTTCTCGCAATTGTTGAGAAGGTTACCGGATAGTCAAATATCCTCTCAGGCACGACTATTTCGCACGCTGCTTTGCGTGAATGAATCCGCCGAAAAAGAGCCTCCGCTGTCACAAGCAGCGGCGGCTCCTTTTTTATCTGTAGGAAATATTGGTCACAGTCATTTCAGATATCCAGTTCCGGCGGCTCGTCCAGACGCTCTGAAACATATTTTCCATTCTTCTTCCTCTGTCTTACACACTCGGTCAGCAGATATTCAATCTGCCCGTTCACAGAGCGGAAATCATCCTCCGCCCATGCGGCGATGGCATTGTACAGCTTTTCCGACAGGCGCAGAGGAACCTGCTTCTTTTTCGATTCAGCCATATTTTAATACAGGCTTCCCGCGTTTACGATGGGCTGCGCGTCATGATTGCCGCAGAGCACCACCAGCATATTAGAAACCATAGCCGCCTTTCTTTCCTCATCCAGTTCCACCATATGGTTCTCATTCAGACGGCACAATGCCATCTCCACCATACCGACCGCGCCGTCCACGATCATCTTCCTTGCGTCCACAACCGCGGAAGCCTGCTGCCTCTGGAGCATCACGGACGCGATCTCCGGCGCGTAGGCCAGGTGGGTGATGCGTGCCTCTATGATCTCCAGGCCGGCATCCATAACCTTCTGCTGGATCTGCTCCCGGATCCGGTTCGCCACCACCTCGCTGGAGCCCCGCAGGCTGCCTTCGTCCGCCACGCCGTCCCCTGTGGTGTCTACATTGGGCGATACATCATAGGGATAGATCCGGACGATATCACGCAGCGCGCTGTCGCACTGCAGGGAAAGGTATTCTTTATAATTGTCTACATTGAAGACTGCCTTCGCAGTATCCGTCACTTTCCACATCACCGCGATCCCGATCTCCACCGGATTGCCCAGGCAGTCGTTGATCTTCTGGCGGCTGTTGTTCAAAGTCATGACCTTGAGGGAAATCTTATTGCTCGCCGGCGTTTCTGCCTGCACGTTTGCGCCTTCCATGGAAATCGCAAATGATTTTCTCACGCCTCTGTCTACGTCCCCGCTCTGGCTCAGCTTTGTCTTGGCCGCAGGATTGACGCTGGCACAGAATGGATTCACATAATAGAAGCCTTCTTCCTTCAAGGTTCCTACATACTTTCCAAACAGAGTCAGCACAAGGGCCTCCTGGGGCTTCAGAACCTTCAGGCCGCAGAACGGGATCCAGCCCAGAGCCACCCAGATACAGCTGATGATCAGCAGGATGGGAAGTCCCTTCCGTGAAATGATGATCCCGCCCACAACGGTGCCCGCGATCGCCGCCAGGTACAGCAGTAAAAAGAGCATCAGCATGGCAATGCCGTTTTTCTTGTTCATCAGTACGTTTTCTTTCATGTCTCATGTCCTCCTTATAGAATACAATTTTCAGAAATATTGTTGAGTAGTTTTGATAGCTATATGATATCATTTTAATATCATTTTGTCAATATCTCAGAAAAGATTTTTAGAAATGATGGCTGAACTTGTATTTTCCAAGTAAGAGCAGGAAGAACTTGAAAGAGCACGAAACATGATTTTTCCAGCTGTGCGGTTCGATGATCTACACAGCTGGAATTTTTTTCAGATCTCCTGTCTAAGCACAACCCGCGAAGCGTATTCCCCGCCCCGGTGGATCCGGTTCTCGGCAGTTTTCATCTCCACGCTGTTGAACCCGTCTCGTGTATTCCGGTTGGGAAAGATAAAGTTCTCCGCGCCGGAGGTCACCGTCACCCGCAGCTTATGTCCCTTCTGAAACGTATGGGACAGCTTGGTCGTCCGGATCTCCACCGGATAGACCTTTCCCGGCTCCATAAATTCCGGATAGGTAAACTGATTCCGATACCGGACGCTGAGTACGCCGTCCGCCAGCTTCATGGATCTTCCGTTTTCATCCACGTCCGTGATCCGCACTACCAGATCCGTATCCTCGCAGTCCGAGGAAATGTAGATCTTCGCCAGGGCATCCCCGGTGATGGTCAGGTCCTGTTCCAGAACCTCCGTAGAGTAGCACAGAATATCCTTCCGCTTCTCTTCCTCCGTATAATCCTCCGGCACCTCCAGCTCATTTTCCGACAGGTCAATGATATGGACCGGCGGGTCCTTCGGGTCGTAGCGATAGACATCCGCGCCTGCCGCAAAAGCCTTTTCCGTGGTCAGACGGCCGCGGTTCTCTGCTCCATCCCCATCCAGATACAGCACCAATTCCTTTGTTCCCGGAACGGGCCAGTTTTCCGCGCTCTTCCACTCATTGCTCCCCATGGTATAATACTCCACCTTCGGGGTCTTTTCAATCCCATTGTCCACGCCGTTGACATAATGCTCCAGCCATGCGAAGCAGATCAGATCCATATCATAGCGCAGGGCATTATTTCCCAGGGCAAACCCGTGGATGTCATAATTGGCATTGCCGCTGTGCATCCAGGGGCCGAGGATGACCTTCTTCTCATCATAATCCGCATACAGATCCAGGGCTTCCGTGGTCCCCATCCCGTTGTCGTCAAACCAGCCGGACATGATCAGCGCCGGCACCCGGCGCTCCCCGAAGCGGTCCTTCCAGCTTCCCCGCTGCCACAGCTCGTCACAGTCCATATGGGAGATCCATTTGCGCAGGAAGGGTACGTCATACCCCAGGGCTTTCGGCGCCAGTTCTTCCAGGGGACGGATGCTCAGCACTTCATCCCAGTCGTCCCGCGCCATTTTCTCCGCGTCCATGCGCTGTCCGGATACGGCAAATGCCCACGCCAGCATACCGGAATTAAAACACCCGCCCCTTCTCGGCACGTCCACAAAAGGACTTCCGGAGCAGACGCTGCTGAGCATGGCTTTCAGATGCGGATTGCCGCTGGCCGCAGCCGCCCACTGGACATATCCCAGGTAAGACCCTCCGGTCATGGCCGCGTCTCCGTTGCTCCAGGGCTGTCCGGCGATCCAGTTCAGCGTATCGTCCCCGTCCTCCACCTCATAGTACATGGGCAGCCATTCGCCTTCGCTGTCCTCCCGGCCCCGGACATCCTGGATCACCACGCCGAAGCCTCTCTGTACGAAGCGGTAATAAGGCTCCGCGTCTTTTGATTTTCCGTAAGGGGTGCGGACCAGCACCACCGGAACCGGCCCCTCCTTCTGAGGAAGATATATATCCGCCGCCAGACGGATCCCGTCCCGCATGGGCACCATGCAAGTCTGCGCCGGCCGGACGCAGCAGATCGGCTCCTGATACATCTCCTTCCACCTTGGCAGGATCGTCCTGTCCTCATACCCCTCCCGCACAAGCAGGGAGCAGCAGTCCCGGGCGGGCGTCACAAAGGCGATGATCCGCCCGTTTTCTACCAAAAAGTCCTGGGGAAATTTGATCTCACGCTCCACATACTCCGTCTCGCTCTTTTGCTCATAGCGGGTGCCGGCCGCGGTCTGAAAGCCCTCCGGATTGCTGGCCAGGGCACGCTCGTATTCCTCCGTGTGAAGCAGGGCGTCCAGAACATCCATCTTCCCCAGCTTTTTATACCACTCCTCTTCCTTTTTCAGTACTCTCCTCTCACCATACTCTCCCGTCTCTACATTCAACGGTTGATGGTAAATGTGTTCTCCTTCTTTTTCGCAGATACCGTATTGGATACCTGACAGATAAAATCCCCAGCGCTCCATAGTTTCTCCTTCCGTTCTTTGAAAACCACTCTGCTTTCGCAATTAAAGCAATGCAGAATGCCTGCCGCTTGCAGATATTTCCTGTCGTCTATGCCCCGATGATCGCTCTGATCAGATACGCCACCAGGATTCCCGCGTAATTTCCGCATACTCCGCCGACCACGCCCATGAGCAGACCCACGCTGATGAGCCGGTTCCATTTTGCGCTGGACGCCACCAGGGAGGCAGTCGTTCCGTCCGCGATGGCTCCTGTGATGCCCAGGATCACATACTCGTAGGGCACCTTAAGAAACCTGCTGATCAAGAGATGGAGCAGGATGCTTCCGATGATCACGCAGAAGCAGAATACGGTAATGATCATCGTGGAGCCGAAGAACGATGCCAGATCCACGCTGAATCCGATGATCGCCAGATACATCATCCCGAAAAACAGCCCCAGGTTGATATTTCCCCGCAGCCTGTTCACAAACGGAATCTGCGCGGCTGCAATGGAAAATGTGGAGATCAGCAGAACCCTTCCCGCACTGGCAAAATCTGAGGGCAGGAAGGCGGAGAGCTTTGTGGAAATGGTCACGATCAATATGGAGATCGCAAGGAGCCAGGCAATATCTTTGATGCTCCATTTTTCATCCCCCATCAGCACCGGGTGATCTCCTTCGCCGACCCGCTCCTTTTCCTCCAGTTCGAAGGGCCATATCTTTTTCAGAAATTTAACATTTTGGAACAAGGCCGGAGCCGCAAACATCAAAAACAGGGTCGGCATGCCGATCACATAATCCGCCGCGTTCGCCGCCGCAATGGTATCGTTGGCCGCGTCCAGCCCCACCGCGATGGCCGTCAGGTTGCCGCTGCCGCCGGTATAGGTTCCTACGAACATTCCGGCAATCTTCCATCCCTCCGGCATCTTCCCGCCGAAGATCACACCGAACACTGCCGCCACCAGGCACACGCTGAATACTGCCGATACAAGCGCCGCCAGCGCTTTTCCGGACAGCTTGGCAAGCTCCTTTAGATCGACATTCAGCAGATAGATGGAAATGGACATGGGAACGCAGTATGTGATGATCACTCCGTACACGTCCTGATATCCCGGCACAATATGAAGGTTGACCAGGATCATCCCCAGGACGATCACGGTCAGCGCCGGTCCTATATACTTAAACGCTTTAAACTTCTGTACCCACAGAGCAAATGCGACCATCAGAAGGATGACTGTCAGCATCGAATCCGTAGACTGAAAAATTGGAAACCGCATATTTTTTCTCCTCTTTTTGTTTTTTTTGCTGCATCAGATCTCTCAGCTTCAAATTGTACTCATCTTGTGCCGGAGTACTGCCTCCGGCAGCTTTTTCTGCATAAGCACGGATTAGAATGTCACACCGAATCCCGGCTTGTCCAGCAGCGTAAAGAGATCCTTCTCCTGGATAAATCCGCCTTCCACCGGGTTCTCTTTATAATACAGAAAGCTGTCGCAGTCGGCCTCCGTCACATTTTTCTTTGCCGCCACCAGGCTTAAACCCGCCGTGATCGCCAGCTTGGTCTCCAGCATACAGCCTACCATGCAGGTCACGCCGTTTGCCTCCGCAATGGCATTGATCTTCTGTGCCGGATACAGGCCGCCGCATTTCATCAGCTTGATATTGAAAATGTCCGCGGAACCCAGACGGCACGCCCTTGCCGCATCCACCGGGCCGTGGATGGACTCGTCCAGCATCATGTGGATTCCCTCCGAATGATCCCGAAGATACGCAGCTCCCTCCAGATCCCAATGGGGCAGGCACTGCTCCACCGCCTCAATGCCGTATTCCCGGAAGCCCCTGAGAGCACGCCGTGCTTTGGCGGTATCGTATCCCTGGTTCGCGTCCACCCGCAGACGTATCTCAGGCCCCACTGCTTCCCGGATCAGCTTCATGGCACGGATATCCTCCTGACAGTCAATACCCGCCTTAATCTTCAAGATCCGGTATCCATCTTCGAAAACACGTTTTTTCGCTTCGGCCGCCATTTCCTCCGGGGTGCTGATGCCGATGGTGATGTCGCTCTGCACGCTGCTGCCAAAGCCGCCAAGCAGTTTGTACACCGGCTGTCCGAACGCTTTTCCCATCAGATCATACATGGCAAGATCCACGGCGCACTTAGCGGCTCCGTTTCCCACGATCACGCTGTCCATCATAGCATGCACGGCTTCAATATCCATGGGATCCATGCCGATCAGCCCCTGCCGGAAAATGTCCAGCACCGCGATGACTCCATCCACCGTCTCTCCAGTCACCGGCGCAAAGGGGGAAGCTTCCCCGAAGCCCACACAGCCCTCGTCCGTCTCTATGCGGATCAAAACACTTTCCAGAGCTTCCACTGTGGCAAACGCCACCTTGAAGGGGGCGATCAGGGGAATCGTAACCTTTTCTACTTTCATTCCTGTAATTCTCATTTCTTCTCTCTCCTTTTCACAATTAAAAGTAAGAAAATACCGAAATTTTGCTTTCAATATTTTATTTAATTTTACTATATGTATAATTATCAGTCAACTAATTTCTTAAGGGAAATCATTGCCGGTTCAGTCAATAGCCGAATATTCATAATATGCTTTTTGTAAACATGACTGCAACTGTCCAGGCGGAAATTTTTCTTGCAGAATCTACACAAAAACAGTAGAATAAAAGTAATCGCAATATAAGGAGTATTTATGGCAGATAATAAAATCAGAAAATACCGTAAAAAATTAAACCTGACGATCAAAGACCTGGCGGAACGCACGGGTCTGTCCATCGGATATATTTCACAGCTGGAACGGGATGAGGCAGAGCCATCCCTGTCCTCCCTTCGGAAGATCGCGAAGGAATTTGACGTGCCGATCTATGTACTGATCGAGGAGGAAAAGGAAAACGACGGCCTGACGATCCGCAGGGAAGAAAGGATATCCGTGCATACGAAAAAAAATGTCGTTGAATACGAATTTCTCACCCCTCTTCCTTCCCAAAATTTTTTGCCCAGGGTTTTAGTGATGAGGGCGGTCATGCAGCCCCATTCCCGGGACAGCGAGATTCCGATCGTACATCACTCCGAGGAAACGCTGATCGTCCTTTCCGGCACCCTGAACCTGATGCTCGGAGACGATCTCATTGTCCTTCGGGAAGGCGACACGACCATCATCCGGGAAGACATTCCCCACACGTGCATCAATGAGACGGATGATATCACGGAGGTCCTCTGTACTATCAGCCCGCCGGTCTGGAATACGCTGCATTTTCCGAAATGACCTTCCCTGGAAAGATTCCCCATGCGAAAGGCACGCCGGCGTATTGTTCTGCTGAAATAAACCTCAGGCCAGTAAGGAACTGTCGGTTTGCCGCCGCGCAAATGAGCACGATTGGAGTTGAGCATTATCATGAGACCAAAACTTTTAATCGTAGATGACGAACCCGGCATCGTAGACATGATCCGGAGTTATTTTCAATCAGAATACGATATCCTGACTGCGTACAGCGGACGGGAGGCCCTGGAAAAGGTCTCCGCCCGGCCGGACCTGATCCTGCTTGACATCAATATGCCGGAGATGGACGGGCTCGCGGTCTGCCAGCAGATCCGGGAGTACGTCAGCTGTCCGGTCTTATTTTTGACGGCGCGTATTGAGTCCTCGGATAAGATCATCGGATTCCAGGCCGGGGCCGACGACTATATCGTAAAGCCCTTTGACCTGGATGAGCTCGGCGCCCGGATCGCCGCGCATCTGCGGAGGGAGCAGCGGCGGCAGGGCAATGCGGCGGTGCGTTTTTTCGGGAATCTGTCCATCGACTATTCCGCCCGGACCGTACATCTGGACGGGGAAAATATTTCGTTCTCCAAACGGGAATTTGACATTATTGAGCTGCTCTCCATGAATGCCGGACAGGTTTTTGACCGGGAGAGGATCTATGAGCTTGTCTGGGGGCTGGACGGAGGCGGAAGCAGCGATACGATCATGGAACATATCCGGAAGATCCGCGCCAAGCTTTCCGGTGCTTCGCCTGGCAGCTATATTGAGACAGTCTGGGGGGTGGGTTACAAATGGGTTGGATAAAGCGGATGCGTTTAAAAAATGCATTGTTTGCGATGATGTTTTTCGGTCTGCTTCTGGCGTCCCTTCTTTCCATCGGTGCCTTTATCGGATGCAACCGGTTGATCCAGACGCTTCCGCAGGCCACCGCCTCCATAGAGATCAGTTCAAATCCGTCGGTCACCATTATACATCCGGAGGCGTCTGCTCCGCCTGCCTGGTCCCAGGCTGTCGGTTCTCTGCTGGGAGTCCTGCTGATCGCCCTGCCGATCCTGATCTTCACGCTTGTGATCCTGCTGACCTCCATTCTATTTTATCGGACCAAGCTGAAAGAACCTCTGCATATCCTGAAAAGCAGTACAGAGCGTATTATGCAGGATGACCTGGATTTTGTGATCCCGGCACCCTCCGGCCAGGATGAGCTGGGGCAGCTCTGCGGGGCATTTGAGAAAATGCGGGAAAACCTGCTGGCCAATAACCAGACGCTTTGGCGGCAGGCCGAGGAACGGAAACGGCTGAATGCCGCCTTTGCACATGACCTGCGCAATCCGGTCACGGTTTTAAAGGGAACCGCCAAGCTGCTGCGGAAGGGGATCTGTGATGAGCAGACCATCGGCCGGCTGGAGGATTATACGCTCCGCATTGAGCAGTATATCGAGAGCATGAGCAGCATCCAGCGGCTGGAGCAGGTGTCTGTGCAAAGAAAAATGATTGCATGCGATCTGCTGTATCGGGAACTGGAGGATACGGCACGGCTGCTCGCGCCTGGGCTTTCCTGCCGAATCACGATGCAGGAGTGTGAATCCTTTGGAACGAAGACGGCGGAAACTAAAGCAGTCGGGATAGATACGTCAGTGATTGAGACAGTGGCCGTGGCAATTGACCATGGATTATTTATGACGGTTGCTGAAAATTTGATTGCGAATGGGGCGCGTTTTGCAGAGCGTGAGCTGATGATCGGGTTGGAAATTGCAGATTCCTTTTTACTGCTGTCCGTAATGGATGACGGTCCTGGATTTCCTGACGAATTGCTGCAGAACGGGCCGAAACCATTTGGCAAAGTCAAACAATACACAACATACTCCAGAAAGGCAGCGGAATGCACAGCATGTTCCGAAACGATCATGGACGATGCAAAGCCTTCCAAAGTCTCAGCAGAAAATGGCACCCATTTCGGCATGGGACTGTATAGCTGCCAGACCATATGTCTGAAGCACGGCGGGAGGCTGACATTGGAAAATATCGAAGGCTCCGGCGCAAAGGCAGCCGCATTTTTCAAAATAGAATAAAGTTCCAAAACCTTGAGCGTTTCTTGAGATTTACCAGATACACTCTTCTTATGTCATCACCGGATGGAATGTTCCCAATCCCTTCCGGCCAGACAGCTTTTGCTGTCAAACCAGACAAAAAGGAGAGTGTTATTTTTATGAATATCGAAGCAAAGGAATTATCAAAGATCTACGGAACCGGCGGAGGGAAGGTCACGGCGCTGGATCGTGCCTGCCTGGAGATCGCCTCGGGAGATTTCATTTCTATCATGGGGCCATCCGGAAGCGGCAAGAGCACCCTGCTCCATCTGCTGTCCGGGCTGGACCGGCCCACCTCCGGCAGTCTCGTCTATGACGGCAGGGACATCTACGGGCTTCGGGACCGGGAGCTGTCCGCGTTCCGGCGGCAGCGCATCGGCTTTATTTTTCAACAGTTCAATCTGCTTCCTGTCCTGACCGCGAGGGAAAATATCATCATGCCTCTGCTTCTGGACAAAAAACAGCCGGATGAAACATATTTGGATCAGCTTACGGAACTGCTGGGAATCCGGGAGCGGCTCACCCATCTGCCTCATGAGCTTTCCGGGGGACAGCAGCAGCGGACCGCCATTGCACGGGCCCTGATCGCCAAACCGGATATCATCTTTGCGGATGAGCCTACCGGCAACCTGGACAGCCGAAGCGGCGGCGAAGTCATGGAGCTGCTGAAAAATATCTGGCGGAGCATGGGAAAAACGCTGGTGATCATTACCCACGATAAACGGATCGCACAGATGGCCGAGCGCCGGTTTATGATCGTGGACGGGGTACTTTCGGAGGTGAATGCGGCATGAAATCTTATTTAGCACTGGCATGGAAAGAATTGAAGGCCCAGAAGGTCACCTCTGTCCTGATCCTCATCGCCGTGATCCTGTCTGCCGCCGCGACCTCCGCCATGGGGCAGTCCATCGGCATTCTGCAGACGATGCGCGAGGACCAGGCGGCCGGTCTGAACGGGGACCGTTATGCCACGTTCCATCAACTGAATGAATCACAGCATCAGGCCCTTTTGTCGGATTCCCGCCTGGAAGATGTAGGCAGCTGGATCTTTCTGGGATCCGTCCCTCTGAAAAACAGCAGCCTGACTCTTTCTCTTCGGGAATATCATGACAATGGACTGCAGGCATATCCTTCCGTCGGAGCACTGAAGGAGGGCCGGCTTCCGGAGAAAGCAGGCGAGATCGCGCTCTCCGGGGAAGCACTGCGGTATCTGGGGTTCGATATAGACAGCAAAGCTTCTGACGTATCGCAAATCGGCGGCGAAGAAAATAACGGCACATCACAGAGCATCCGTCTGGGCAATACCGTCACGCTGCCCGTCAGCGTCGGCCTGAAAGCGGACACTCAGCCTCCTTATGAGTATACCGCGGATTTCGTACTGACCGGAATCCTGGAAGATCACTATATCGGCTATATAAGCGGAACACTGGATGGAGTGATCGGCGAGGGATCAGCGGAAAAGCTGCTTCCGGAACGGTATTTCCTGTATTCTACGGATTTTAAGACAAAGAGCCGGGAACAATTTCAATCCATTGTGCGGGAATTGGCCGAAAAACTGCAGGTGCCGGAAGACGACATCCAGTACAACTGGGTCCTTCTGGATGCGCTGGGCATTTCCTATGACAAAAAATCGGATTCGGACACCGGAAATGGTTTTCCGTTCATGGCGGCGGCGTGCGTGCTGGTGGGTGTGCTGATCCTGCTGGCTGCCGGTCTGGTGATCTACAATATCCTGCGGGTGGCCGTCACGAAACGCATCCGCGAATACGGCACGCTCCGGGCGATCGGCAGCGAGCAGAAACAGCTCTATCTTCTGGTGACTGTGCAGCTTCTGATCCTCTGCGGGATCGGCCTTCCTCTGGGGCTGGCGCTGGGAAGCCTTTCGGCAAAAGGGATTCTGACCGCGGCGCTGGGCATGCTGAACCCGGATCTGTTTCTGGCTGAGAATACGCAGGAATTAAATAATATGGTCGCAGGCAGCAGGACCGGCGGTCCCCTGCCCATGCTCCTGAGTGTCTTTGTCACGCTGCTTTTTGCAGTACTGGCCGCATTCCCATCCGCCCGGTACGCTTCCCGTGTGTCTCCGACAGCAGCCATGAGTGGGCAGACTGTAAAGATCCGGCGGCGCCGCAGGAAGCAGAAAAAGATTCGGAACTTCGAAGCATTTTACGCACGGCTCAATCTCCGGCGGAACCCCGGCCGCACGGTGATCACCATTTTGTCCATTGTCATGAGCATCACCGTTTTCGTTGCCCTGCAGAGCTTCAGCGGCCTGCTGGACGCCAGCCAGGACGTGCAGGATATGCACATGGGAGATTATTCCATATCCAATGAAAACGGCGGTATTTCTCCGGAGGCTGTGGAGCAGCTCAAAAGTCAGGAAATGGTATCCGGGCTTTCTGCTACAAAGCTGACCGTTTACTCGCAGGATGAAAAGGGCGTATTTCCGGTGAATCTGGATTTTACTCCGGGTCCCAGTGAAACATTTCAGCTTGGGACCGTAGATCCGGATCGTCTGGAAGCGCTGGCCTCGGGCCTGTCGGAAACGGATCTGGAGGAGCTGCGAAACGGCAAAGCCTGCCTTGTAAAAAATCCCATTGCATTTGCCGCCGAAGGGCACGAGGTGGAGCATACGGAGTTTCAAAAAGGTGACAGGATCACAGTAAATGGGACGTCTCTTCGGATCGCCGGAATCCTGGATAATGCTTTAACGGACGGCAACGGATTCACCAACGGCATTCAGGTTGTGACTGCGGATTCGATGTATGAACGTCTGGTGGGAAACGGACAGTTTTCGATCGTCTATCCCACCCTGGCAGAGGATGCGGATGCCAAAGCCTTTGAAAAATGGATGGATGGCTGGTGCGCGGAGAATCCGGGAACCCACTGGCTGTCTTACCGGGAGGCAGACGCGCAGCTGGCCGAGAGCTTTGAGCAGATCCGTCTGCTCTGCTGGGGACTGATCCTGTTCATCGGGCTGATCGGGATCCTGAATATCATCAATACCGTTTACACCAATATCCATACCCGCATCCATGAGATCGGGATGCAGCGTGCGGTCGGGATGAGCAGCCGAAGCCTGTATCAGACCTTTTTGTGGGAAGGGGCTTATTATGGATTGATCGCTTCGGTGATCGGCGGGGTGTGCGGGTATATCTGCACGATCTTCGTCAGGGCCGCAGCCACCGATACGCTGCAGTTCACGGCTGTGCCTGCGGCGGCAATCCTGGAAGCAGCGGCCGTGTCCGTGGCGGCGTGTCTGGCGGCGACTGCCGTACCGCTGTATGGGATCGGGAAGATGAGCATTGTGGATTCGATTGAGACGGTGGAATAAGCGGAAAAGCAGGAGATATGATCAGCTCCTGCTTTTTTGGAATTGTTTAAATAGTATGATTTTCTCTCCATACTGCCTTTATACTTGATATGACATCTCGTTTTCTCATAGCTTTTAAAATTGATTCTATCTCTTTAACTGATATCGAAGTGTTTTGCTTTTTAGCAATCTCTTCTATAAGCTGAACACCATTAAGTATTTGCAATGAATATTGACCTAAACGCATTCGCCTTTTCGCTATATCACGCAACATTTCAATATCTGAATCCTCAGTTAATAAAACAGGCATTTGCAAAAAAGATGCCATTAAAATCATATGAACATCCCCCATGCTGCTACCTTGCTTATGTGTATTATATATGGTCTGTCCTTTATGTAAACATAATTTCTCTACTTGCTTTGGACTATTCATTGCTTCCAAAGTCAATCTCATATCTTCATATAGTACACTATAATAATCTTCATACGATTGTTTATCAATTTCATCCTTTTGAAATTCATTATACTGAATTACTTTTATATACTTTTCCTCAACTAAACGAACAAAATATGAATGTAACGATAATTCATGTTCATAAATATACGGATGAGCAACGGGAATGTACTCTAACTCAGCCAATACTTTTTTTATATTGTCTATTGCCTTTCCTTCTGAAGATAACTTTTGAAGAAAACAGGTGTCTACAATAACCTCAGTTTTCCTCATGCTTACCTCCTTCTATAGAAATTTCCACAATATCATCAGTCCCATTTATATTATCAATATCAAAGTCTCTCTTTATCCTATTAATCGTATAAATGCTCAGTTCTCCGCTTTTTTCAACAGTTTCCAACAAATCTCTTAAACCGGGAATTGTTTTCTTTGCGGTCACCCTATCCAACATTGTATTCTGATCCTTTGAAAAAGCATTGACCAAAGGCAATATGGTTTCTTCATTCTTCAAAAGAACATCTCCAATCTTCTGAGTGATTATTTTTGTTTCGATGGCTCTCCTTCTTACAGATTCGTACGGAACCATATAATCATTCATCTGTAACACCATAACACGAATCATATCCACAAGTCTAAGCTTGTTAGAGTCAAGACCCAATTTTTCCATATGCACCCAAAAGGTTTTCCTAAATTCTTTTGCTGGCATTAACAATTCCGCTGCAAATCTATTAATTATTCGCTCTTCTATCTGACTTTCTAATATGCCTTGTTCTCCAGCCAGCTCCCACACTTGGGCAGCAACCCCCCATACATGTCCCAACTCATGAGCAGCCACAAAAACTTGTTCAGCAACAGACTTTGCAGTATTAATATATACAAAGTCCTCTAATTTATCTTTAACAAAACGTTTTGTATGAAAACCACAGTTAATTTCATCCTCTATCGGATAATATACAACTGTACAATGCTTTTCCAAAATTCCAAATATATCGTCCTTAATTATCATATTATTCAAAACATAATCTTTTCTAACTTTTTCTATTGCTGTTGGAATTTGTTCCACTATCTTTTCCCAATCCATTTTCCACCTCAAAAAAGCTGTACTTTCGTACAGCTTTTTATACAACTTCTCTAAGTTCCACATATTCATCCATCAAATCCAATATTCTATCCAAATTATCAGGATTGCTAAACTCTTTCATATACTGCAGCTCCGGCACCAAACTGTCCGATTCATGATTAATCAATTCACTCTTTGTTGTTTTAAGAATACTTGCCATCTTATCTAATTCAGCTGGAGGAATTATAACCTTTCCTTCGATAACATTCCACACATCTTTCATTGAATACCCTAAATGTTTGGCAAAGCTATCAAGACTAATATCAGCTTCCCGTATGCACGTACTAATGTTTACACCAAGCTTTCTTCCTACGTTAGCCATATTGCATCCTCCTTTATAATCTTCACTGCAAAACATCTTCGGCAAAATAAGCTACAATGCTCAAATTATAGCATTAGGGCGTTGACCCGTCAATCACTTTCTTACATATCTATCAAAAACATATTTTCATACATTTTTATTTTTCTCCATTAGCCTTATATTCATATGCAGTGGTATTTCTGAAAATATTTTCCTTTATCAATATAATCTCTGGTGATCATTGAGTCAAAAGCTAAATCCCTGTTTCTACAAAATGCACCGTAGAATTGTCCCAATATTTTTTATAAACACTGTGGTCTCTTTTCATTTGTCCCTCCGTAAATTCCATCTTGATTTTCTCTTCCTTCATTCCGTCAGACCATTATGTTGTATAGGCTCTTGTAAACCATGCTTTTCTGTTATTAAAATCATAGGGCGTTTCCTCGTATCCGTCAAGCAGAATAAACAGATTCCGAAACATTGGAGATCTATGAAAAGAAATGGTCGGAGTATACGACCAGCCCGCCCCTGCGTTGAAAGCCGGTATCCCAGAGTTCTCCCAGATCCAGCCACTCCCAGCTCCCATAGGTGACTGCTTTTACCATACAGGTATTCTGCTGAATCTCATATCCTGTCAGGAGAAACCAGTGCCATTCGTAATCCTTGAACGAACGCTTCTTGTGCTTCAGAAGCAGGCAGGGCACCGGAAGGCCCTTGTCTATCTGGCCTTTCAGCGCGCTTTCTGCTTCCGCGGCACTTCGGTTCCCATATAAGGGGCGCATTCCGATGGCTGTGCAGCCGCGGTCTGTCAGGAACTGCCCGAAGCCTTCCATATAGATCTCCAGCGTGTCGATCCCGGACCATCTTGGCCGCAGATACGGCTTCATTAGCATTCCGAACCGGATATAATCTTTTTTGGTAAGATGCTGTATATCAAATGGATACAGCGTTGTTCCTTTATAGAGGTCAAGGCAGATGCAGCTGTCGCAGGCTGTAAGGGCAGCGCATCCGCCGATCTTCATCATAAAATCCGGAAACCAGTCCTGATTGCCTCCGTAAGTATTGCCGATCCGAAAATAATCCAGTTCCTTTTTCATCTTAAGCCCTTCCGTCATGCTGTGCCGGCCGTCTCTCCACCTTCATTTCAGCTCTGCCTTCACCATCCCCAGCGTGATCGACTCCAATTCCCGCTCCATGGCATCCTGCACCTGGGCCAGGCGGCCGTCCAGGATCCGGTGGATATTCTTTCCCACCGGGCAGTCCGGGTTGGGATTTTCGTGAAAATGGAACAGCGTATTTTCCCCGATGCAGTCCACCGCCCGGTAAATGTCCAGAAATGTGATCTCGTCCAGCGGCCTGGCAGGAACAGCCCCGCCCGGCCCGCGCCGGACCTCGGCCAGTCCGGCATCCTTGAGCTGGGACAAAAGTTTTCGGACGATCACAGGATTGACCCCGATGCTAAACGCCATAAATTCGCTGGTCACCTTGTACTCCTCCTGAAATACATCCATACACAGGAGCATATGAACCGCGATCGTAAATCTACTTGTAATCTGCATCCTATGCTCCTTTCTTCCTGGATTCCTCTTTCTGGAACATCGCATCAGAATGCCCGGGATCTGCCTTTGATTCCCGCACAGACACTTCCGCCGGCCCAAAGCCCTTTACCAGCTCCCGCACAAACGCGTCCGCCGGGTTCTGCCGGATCTGCTCCGGCGTATCCAGCTGGCGGACCTTCCCCTGCTCCATGACCAGCATCCGGTCCCCCAGCTTCATGGCCTCCCGGATATCATGGGTGATAAATACGATGGTCAGCTTCAATTCCTTCTGCAGCCGGAGGATCTCATCCTGCATGGTCTGCCGGGTGATCTCGTCCAGCGCGCCGAAGGGCTCATCCATGAGAAGGATCCTGGGTTCCGCCGCAAGCGCCCGGGCGATCCCCACCCTCTGCTGCTGTCCACCGGAAAGTTCCGACGGATATCTGCCGGCCATCTCTTCCTCCAGCCCCACGGTCCGCAGCAGGCGCAGGGCGAGCTGACGGTTCTCGGCCTTATTTTTTCTGCCGCTGATGACTGGAACGTAGGTAATATTTTTTTCCACGGTCATGTGGGGAAAGATCCCCCCGTTCTGGATCACATAGCCGATCCTGCGCCGCAGTGCCACCAGGTCGGCCCCTGCCAGATCCTTTCCTTCCACGAAGATCCGCCCCGCATCCGGAGTGAGCAGGCCGTTGATCAGTTTCAGCATGGTTGTCTTGCCGCACCCGGATTTTCCGATAACCGTCAGAAATTCTCCCTCCCGCACCTGCAGGCTGAAATCATCCAATATACAATTTTCTCCAAAACTTTTTATTACATGTTCAAATCGAATCCTATCCATTTTTTATACCTCATCGGACGAAAGTCCGCCCGTCCCGCAGGGACATGCATTACGGGATGCCCCTTGGGTATACCTCATCGGACGAAAGTCCGCCCGTCCCGCAGGGACATGCCGCCTCATGCAGATATCACATCAGTCCTTTAGCTTTCAGAAATACTTCCGCCACTTCCACCTCGTCTTTTCCTTCCACTTCCACCTGGTAATTCAATTCCGCCATTTCCTGATCCGTCAGAATGCCGTCCATTTTCATCAATGCATCCTCCAGGCCCGGATATTTTTCCAAGGCATCTTTTCTAACTACGGTGGAGCAGAAATAGTTCACCTGCAGATGCTTGTCGTCTTCCAGCACCATGATATCATCCCGGCTGAGCTGGGCATCTGTGGTGAATCCATTAGTCACATCAATGTCACCCTGCTCCATGGCCTCGTATTTCAGGCCGATGTCAATGTCCCGCACTGCCTTAAAGTCCAGTCCGTAGGTGTCGCACAGCAGGTTGAAGCCGTCCTCCCGCTCGATATAATCCGGATTTCCGCCGAACACCAGCTTGTCCGATACCGTCGCCATGTCTGAGGTGGTCTTCAGGTCATATTCTTCCGCCGCTTCTTTGCGCACGGCGACCGCAAAGGTATTGTTAAAGCCGTAAAGTCCGACCCAGGTCATGTCAAACCGCTCCTCATACTCTGCTTTCAGCTTTTCCAGCATTTCCTCATCGCTGACTTCATCTGCCTCATGCTTCAATACCATGACCCAGCCGCTGGAGGTGTACTCCGGATACAGATCGAACTCGCCCTTTTCCATGGCCGGATGGATATTGCTGGTCCCGCCGCCGATCCCTTTTGTGATCTCCGCCGTATAATCCGTATTCTCCTCGATCAGGAGCTTTAGCATTTCTCCCAGGATATACTGCTCCGTCATGGGCTTGGTGGCAATCTGGATCGGCTCCCCAGAGCCCTTTGAGGATCCATTTTCATCAGCATCTCCCGCATCGCTGCCGTCTGCCTCTGTGCCTGCAGTCTCATTTCCGGAGCTTTCGGAACCGGCGCTTCCGCCCGCGCTTTCATTTCCTCCGCTGTTTCCGCATCCCACGCCTGCAAACGCAAGCATGGCTGCCATCAATAGTGCTGCTGTCTGTTTCATCTTCATGTCAATTTCCACTCCTCTTTTTCATCATTTTTTCTAATCTTCCAAGCAGCAGGTCGCTGAGCAGCGCCAGAAGCGCGATCAGAAAACTGCCACCGAAGGTCAGTGCCATATTGTAGGTTGTGATACCTCTGTAGATCGCCACGCCCAGGCCGCCTGCCCCGATAAATGAGGCGATGGCCGCCGTGGAAATGGTCATGACTACCATGTTTCGGACTCCGGCTATGATCACGCCCGCTGCCAGCGGGAGCTTGATCTTTGTCATGATCTGAAAGTCCGTGCTCCCCATCCCCCTTGCCGCCATGATCACGTCCGGCGATACGCCCCGAATCCCGGCGTAGGTGTTGCGCACCATGGGCATGAACCCGTAGATAGTCAGCGCTGCCACCGCCGTATTATTTCCGATTCCCAGAAATGGGATCAGCATACCCAGCAGCGAGATCGAAGGAATTGTGTAAAATACATTGGCGATCCCCAGGACCGGGGCGGACATCCGCTCATGCTCCGCGATCCAGATCCCCGCCAGGAGCCCCAGCACTCCCGACAGCGCAATGGCGATCAGCGCCAGGGTGATGTGCTGCAGCATCAGCTCCAGAAACCAGTCCTTCCGTTCCAGATAAGTCTGGATGACTTCATTGAATAACATCCGTCTTTTCTCCTCTTTTGCGTATACTTTTTCTGACTTTGGAATGCATTTCCAGCATACATTCTTTCCCAGGACGGCTGTGTGGGACTTCTCTGCTTCTGCCGGAAATAGATTCCCGCCGCTTATGCATATCGCTTCCTTACCGCTTATGCATGGAGCTTCCTCACCGCCCCCGCGGGACATGCTTCCCTGCACGCGCCGCACTGCAGGCAGTGTATCGGGTCGATCCGGTATGGCTCCCCTTGGGCAATGCATTTCTGCGGACAGACCTTCACGCAGGAGCCGCAGCCGATACAGGCATCCGTGATCTCGAATCCGGCCATTTCCTCCTCCGTCCCGTAGGAAAATGTCTCCCGGCTGATGGGATAACGCATCAGGTCGAACCATTCTCCGGAGCCCTCATAGATCAGAAATGCATCCAGGATATAGCGGGTATCTCCGGGGTAGACCTCGTTCATTCCCGGGTTCTCCTCGAATACCCGATCCACCCAGAGCTTTTCCGCCTTCCTTATCTTACCATAAAATTTCAAAGATTGACAGTCCGGACACATGGCACTTAACGCAATCTCCCCGGTATTCATGAGCTGCTCGTAAAAGGGCTTGCCTTTGGATGTGACAATATACATCCCTTCGTCCGCGGCGATCATCACATTGATGATCCTGCTACGGGGATGTCCCTCCTGGTCTACGGTCGCCGCAGACGCAATCTTCACCTTCCGAAATAAATCTACATACTTTTTTGCTTTCTCGTTCATCATTTTCTCCTCCGTTTCATTAAAATATTCCATTCCTTCCGGGAATAGATTTTCGAATCGCCGCAGAATATCTTTGTCTTTGATGTAATATTGTTTATTACATCAAAGACTTTACCACACATTTGATGTAATGTCAATAGTTACATCTAACTTTCTTTAATTTTATGAAAAAGGCCTATAAAAAAGGGAGCACCCGCTGTTGCCGGTACTCCCTTTTTTCATAAAATCAATTGTATCCAGTCAGATATAATTGATTCAAATTACAATTTAGGAAATCACAATCAGATTTTTTTACAAGGATTGAGCTTCCTTCACAATGCTTTGAAATCTCTCCAGATCCGCCTTTGTTGTAATCTTAAAATTGTTTTCATCTCCGAAAATCATGGCAACATCCAGCCCGGCCATTACCGCCGGTTCCGTCGATCCGTTGATATTCTTGATTCGATCCGGAAGCAGTCTGACATTCGCCGCATAGTACACCCCCAGCCGAAATACTTCCGGAGCCTGTCCCGCATAAATCTCACTTCGGTCCAGCAATGCGGTGATCCGTTTCCCGTCTGCGCTGGAATAAACCGTGTCCTTCATCGGAAGCACAGGGATCACTCCGTCATGCCCTTTTGTCGCATCCAGGCAGGCTGTGATCTGTTTTGGGGTAAGCAGCGGCCTTGCGGCGTCATGAATAAATACATAGTCGGAATCATCCGCATATTTTCTGATTGCTTCCAGTCCATTTAGAATGGAAAGCTGCCGATTGCTTCCCGGGGCGGAAAATCCTCTGAATTTTTTCCCGGGCTCGTAAGCAGGAAGCCATGATTGGATCGGTTTCTGCCAGGCGGAATCCGCAATGATCTGGATTGCGTCAATCTGCCTATGGGCCGAGAGGCTCTCTATGCAATAGGAAATAATCGGCTTTCCATAGACTTCGATATACTGTTTTGGAATATCGGAGGCCAGGCGGGTGCCTGTGCCTCCTGATATAATTTGACATACAGTTGAGACTGATATTGGCAGTGATCTGTCAGCGGAATGAAAATCCGTTTCCGCTTTTCTTTTGTGGAAATATAAATCCCGGAATCTCCATACCGGTAGGCCCGTTCTGCAATGGAAAGACCCGCTACCGAATCCGCATGCTGCTTCACATGATATTTTCTGACCTGCCTGCACAGATAGCGGTGAAGTTTTTCCGTATCCACCTGTGCCTGAAATTCATCATACTTTCGCTGGATTTCCTTCTGCAGCGTTACCGGCCTTTCATTTAATACTGCGTCGAATGCATTGTTGACCTTCAATAAAAAACGAAGATAGTGCTTTTCCTCTGCTGTCAGATTCTGATTCACTCTTGCCAGCTTGAGAACCTTGGACTTTGTCCTGGTCCACTGGCTCTTGATGTCTCCCAGCGCGTCAAACATCGCCAGATAAAAATAGACCGACGGCATATCCAGCTCTGCCCGAAGCCCGCTCTTCGTCATCTCATTCTGCACCGTATATCCCGGATAGATCTTGAATAAACTGCCGATGCCCCCGTAGCGGCCGTATACATAATTCTTCACCTTTTTATAATCCTCCGCGATTTCCAGGAGCTGCTGCATATCGGCTTTTGGAATCGGCTCTTTGTTATACTGGTGAATGGTCTTGCATATCTTTTCAGGCAATCCGCGTCCATCCTTCCCTATGTATAATCTGTTCCCGTTACAAAGAATATGGAATGTCTGGCTGTATCACACAGAATGATTTTCCGTATATACAGCGCATTTTTATTTACCGTCAGGTTTTCGCAGAAGTTGATATTCTACGAAGATTCGACATAAAGAAACGATCCCAGTTGCTAATCAGGGGGTTGTAGATCAGATAAAGTGAATTGTTTTCCAGACTAAAAAAGGGTTCCGGCTGATTCAAAACTGCCGGAACCCTTTTTAATTCTCTCTATTGTATACATTATCTTTGTATCTTCAACTCCCTTTTAAGCGCCGATGTCAAAACAGAGGAAAAATTTACTCCCGCTTTTTCTGCTTCAAAGCTAAGCCATGACGGTATGGTACAATTCTTTCTCACCGCCCGCATATCATTTTTTCTGCGGTACTCGACAAAATCGACATCTACAAACGTCACAATATCCGTTGGCGAACCGGTCTTTACATCTGAAATGGCTGTCGGTTCAGGTAATACCTCTCCCGCCCCCGCGCATCAGCTCCAGATATTCCCCTTTATCAATATGCATCATAGTAATCTGATTCTGATACCGCCGGAACCCATACACACTGTCCACATTGCGGATCAGCGACTGGAGACGTTCGTCCGGAACGCAGACGATGAGCTGCAGCTCCAACTCCCTCGCATAGCGCAGGCAGACCTCGCTCCGTTCCTTATCCATCTTGGAAAATGCCTCATCCAATAGCACCAGGCGGATCTTGGAATCCCGGTTGCTCTGCTGCATATAGAGCATGGCAAACCCGGCCAGCAGCGCGACGTACTTGGGGTTCTGTCCTTCCCCGCCGGAGTCCCTCCCGGCCATTTCATCCACCGCGTTTTTCTTCACATTTCCCTGGTCGTCCTCCACCCGCTCATACATGCTGAAGGTCAGATAATTACGGTAGTCCGCATAGCGTTCCATCTCCTGGTTATGGCGGGAACGGCTGTCACCCTCCCCGTCTCTGGGGGGCATGAACTTTTCCGTCAGCCTCTGGATCTGCTGCTCGTACTTCTGAAAAAACGCGTCCTCCCCGATGCTGAGCTGGCCTTCGAAGCCGTCATTGTCCAGTACCTTGCTGTCCAGCTCCGGCGCCATCAGCATTTCGTAAAACTGTCCGTTCTCGTTTTCAGCCGGCAGGATGTCGATCTGGTAGGTGCTGTCGGAAAACCGGATCCTGGACAGCATCTGGTTGATCTCCCGCTTGTGCCGGTATGCCGCCTTGATCTCGCCGTGGATAGTGGCAATCACATTTTCCCGGAGGGAATGGTAGACCTGCCGGTACTGGTTCTCAAAGTCCTCCTTGTACTGGGGCGCATAATCCCGTTTCAGTTCTTCCCTCAGCTTATCGTACACAGTATTCTCATGTTCTACCCCGGAAAATCCATAGGCCGGGTATTCCCTGTTGAAACGATTTCGGGCCAGGATCCGCTGTTCTTCCTGCTCCTCCTCCTGCCCGGCAAGATGCTGGCACAAGTCATGCTGCTTTCTGCGGTATGCGGCCTCGCTCTGAAATTCCAGACCTTCCCGGACCTCC
This sequence comes from Schaedlerella sp., assembly GCF_056796775.1. Classification (NCBI taxonomy): domain Bacteria; kingdom Bacillati; phylum Bacillota; class Clostridia; order Lachnospirales; family Lachnospiraceae; genus Schaedlerella; species Schaedlerella sp. Next base: position 38,427 of record NZ_JBQIKP010000002.1, on the reverse strand, counting down.
GCCAGCAGACGTTCATCCGCCCGAAAGCCCTCCTGCAGCGCGGACAGTCTATCCTGAAAGTCTCCGTATTCCTTCTGTGCCGCCCGGAGGTCGCCCTCCCGGCCGATCCGTTCCTTATTGACCCGTTCCTGTATGCGGGACAGCTCTGCGATCCCCTGCTCCAACAGCGCCTTTTGTGCTTTCAGCTCTGCGGTCAGCGTACCGTCTTCCAGTTCTTTCAATTCCTTCGCAAGCTGCTCCCGCTTATCCAGATAAACCTCCAACTCTCTGTGAGCCTTGGAAAGACGCAGAAGCTGTTCCGAACTTTGGTTCAGCTGTTCCAGCTTCTTCGCCTGGTTCAGCGTTTCCCGCATCTGCAGATCCCCGATCTGCCGCTGTTCCAGTTGATAGATCTCCTCTTCCAGCTCCTTTAGCTTCGCCTTGGAGACCCTGGTCCCGATACAGGAAAATCGTCTGTAATCGTCCTCCCGCAGATGGCGGAGTATATAATTGCTGTAGGAATAGCAGTCCGGCGTCACCCCGTCCCGGACTGCATGGAGCTCTTCCACGGTCTCGCATTTGCAGATCCTTCCCAGATACCTTCTCAGGCACAGGTCCGCATAAGGTTCGCCGGCCCGGACTGCCTCATAAAGCGTACCGGCTTCGGCTGCGGGTTCGTCTCTTTTGATTGCCGCTGTATTGATCAGGTCCACTTCCTCGTATTCCTTCCGCTTCATCCTGCGGAAGATCCTGGCAGCGTCCAGAGCATACTGAGGCTCGGTCACCAGGCTGTGCTTAATTCGGCCCAGCCTTCCCTCAACGGCATCCTTCCATTTTTCATCCACAATGTCAAACAGGTCCGCAAAGATTTCCACATGGATGGTCCGGCCGTACTGGCTGCTCAGCTCGCTCTGGAGCTGTGCCCGGGCGCTTTTCAATTCCTTCCGGTAAGGCTTGCGGTCATTTTTCAGATCCTCCGCCATCTCCTTTTTTTCACTCAGCTCCCGGGCCGCGGCGCGGATGCCGTCGTTGAGCTCCGCAAGCTCCTCCCCGATCATTTCCATTGCATCCTGAAGGCCATTACGCAGCTTGTCCAGGGCGGACTCCGATATCTCACCGTCCAGGATCTCCTCCAGACACTGCAGGGTGGGGTTGCTGACGTAGCCGCTGATCTCCTCGTCCGTCTCCCATTCCTTCAGATTCTGCAGGATCTCCTGCCACTGCCTGGCATTTCCTTTCAAAAGGCCGATGGTATTTTTCAGTTCTTCCATTTCCTTCTGCTTCACGCCGTAATCGCTGGAATGGAGCTCTGCCTTGACCTCAATCAGCTCTTCCGTTTTTTCCTTCTTGTCCGCGTCCAGAGTTCCATACCGCTCCTCCAGCTCGGCAATTTTTACAGAAATCGCTTCCAGATCCTCTTTTTTTGCTTCCAGCCGGGTCTTGCAGCTTTCGATATCCACGATCCGAAGGACCGTCTCCGCGCGCATCCTGTCCGCCCGGATCCGAACCAGCTCCTGGTTGGCGCTGTGGACCTCATCCAGGATCTCGATCCGACGCTCCAGATCGTCCACCTTTTCCTTGATCTCCCGGTACGCGCCAAGCTGCCGGCTGATTGCGGACACCGTGTCCTCCTTACTCTTTGGAAACATATAATCCTTGATGAACTGCCCGGTGCCGTCCGCCATCCGAAGCGCAATGGCGCTTTTTTCCATGGTCATCAGCCGGCCCGGGTCGATGTATCCGAAAATGGAATCGTACAGGGTGCCCAGATAGGCTTCCCGTGAAGGGTACATCCGGTTCACCTCCACCCGTCCCCGGTTGTCCTCGGAATGGCTGCGGGCCTCAATCAACTTTTTCAGCTGGGCGGAGGTGTAGGGAATGCCCTGGTCCGTCAGATATCCGTCCTCCGGAAGCCGCCCCGAATGACTGAAAAAATGGTATTTCCGCAGCTCCGTATCCTGGCTCCCCACCTCAAATACGGCTCCGATGCAGGTCATCAGCCGGCCTCCCGTATCCTCCAGCTCCAGCACGATCTGGGAGCAGAAGTCTACATTTTCCCGGTTTGAGGTTCCGTCCTTCTGGGCGCCCCGCAGGTAGCTGAGGACACTTCTCTTATTTTTCGCGTCATCCGCCGCTTTATTCAAAAAGGCAGCCGACACGCTGCCGTAAAGGATTACCTGAATCGCATCCATAACCGTGGATTTTCCGGAACCGCTCTTGCCGCTGAACAGGTTCACGTATTCGTGAAATTCCATGATCTTATGGCTGATGCCTCCCCAGTTATTGATCAGCATCCGCCGGAAGATTTTCTTGGATTGCTTCATCGTCTGCCTCCTCCCTGTATTCTTCAATCAGTTCGTTCATATCCGCCGCGCTCACGTAGAGAAGGATGGTGCTGTACAGATAGATCGGTGTCTCATCTTTCACGTCACGGACCGCCGCCGGAAGCTCGATCATCTGGTGCCTGCTCATCAGATACAGCGCCTCCCGCCACTCCGCAGCCGTCAGCTTCCGGTTCAAAAGCCCGGTATTGGCCCCATATTCCCGGATCTCTCCCAGGCTCGTAACTGTTGCGCCCAGCCCCTCCCCCAGGATCTTGTCCCGATAGATCATCCGTACGAGCAGGATGAGCATGGTGGTGGTCTGGCTGAATCTTTCCGTCTCCGCCCCTTCCCCTTTCAGCCGGAAAATGTGCTCCTGCGGGTCATGCTCCATCTCGCACCCCAGCACGGCAAGATAATTTTCGATAAAATGCCTGTGGCGGACACATATTTCATAGTCCGGATTATCTCTCGGCGTCAGCGTGACCGGATCATACCGCAGCTGCAGAATGCAGGTCTGGCGGAATAATCTGGAAATGGTCTTTTTCAGATTTTCCGCCTCGGACGCGGATAGCTCTTCCATGTATGTGATCATTTGTAGGATTCCTTTCTATATTAAATGTAATAGGACAGCAGCTCCGGAATCTCACTCTAAACCGGACGCACCGCCTGATTCCGTCATTCCTGAATCGTCAACGCGGAGAAGCGACACCCTTCCCGGTTCTCCAGTTCCTCCCCGATCTCAATCTTTTTTGCGTCATCCGCAATCTCCACCGCGTCCTGCCATACGAAAAATAATTTCTCCAGATCTTCCGGAGAACGCACGGAATCCTCCGTGACTGTAAATGCCCCGTTCCGCTCATTTTTTCTCCGAAACTCGGCAATCTCCTGTCTGGTATAGAGAGGCTTCAGCACAAACTCATCCAACCCTTCCTCCGTCCGTTCCGCGTCCCGTGCCACAGCCTGCGGGGCAAATACTGTTTTTTCCGTATTCCTGCGGCGGGCCAGGCTCTGTCCGGTAACAGTGCGGAAAGGCTCTGTCAGACGCATCCGGTCGGAGAGCTTTTCCAAAATCTCCGTGCTTCGTCTGCTCTGGTTCAAAAGCTTGGCCAGCACCGCAGTCGGATCTTCTTCCAGCGCGCCCTCCATGAGGATGTACCGGATCCTTGCCGCCGCCCGGCTGGCAAACAGGGTCTTCTGCTCGATCAGCTTATTGTATCTGCGCTCAATGGCGTCAAATTCCCGTTCGATCATACAGATAATCGTCATTGCCTCATCGGTACGCCGGAGGGCATGCTCCAGGCGGCGGAGCTCGATCCTGTCCTCCGGCGAAAGTCTTTCCAGATCTGCAGGTTCTCTCTGGCCAGTCTGAATATGACGGTCTGGCTCTCCCTGCTCCTCTCCTATCCGCCCAGCCCGCGTCCTCAGCTCCCGCTGCCTTCCCGACAGTTCCTGCTTCCTCGCTTCATTTTCACTGAGGTTCCGGTCGATCAGTTCCTTGACCGCCTCCTTATATCGGTAAAAGCTGTCTGTGGTAGTGAGGATTGCGTATTTCCTGCTCTCGTTGTTATTCATTTCCTTTACGAGAACTTCCTGGATCCCGAGAAAGCTCCTCTGCCTGGAAAGCTCGTCAAAGTATCCTCTCATGCCCTCCTGCATGTTGGAAAGCATCTGCAGAAGGGAACGGGATGCCTGTAGCGCGCTTTTCAGGATGTCATTATTTTTTTCGCTGTCGGAGCTGTAGGTGTACAGATAGCTGTAGACTGCCAGGACACTTTCCCGCTCCCGGGTATCCTCTTCGCTGTAAAGACGCTGAAACAGCTCCACAAACAGCTGGCTATATTCTGGAAAGGAGACCACGTAGCTGTCCAGGACTTCATCATAGTCCCGTCTGAGCCATCCCCAGTCTTCCAGATGCTTCAGGCAGATAGAGGCCATATTGCTCCTGGTCAGAAGCTCCCCCTCCTCATCAAACTGCTCCTCGCTCCAGTCCAGCGTCTCCGCCGCGATCTGCTCATTCATGATCATGCGGCACTCCCGCTCCGTGAGGCCAAGCAGAGAGTATGAGCGGCCGGATTCCTCATAGATTGCGGTCAGGAAACGCTGGTAATAGTCCATATATTTGCTTGCGAAAAGCTTGTAAAACTCTTTTGGGATCTTGCTGATTAAATTCATAAGGTTGCGCCTTCTTTCTTCCCCTCCCGTTCAATCGCCTGGATGATCTGCTTCCGGTCGGCTTCATTGAGTTCTATGAACTGGCATCCGTACTCGAATAGCTCATCTTCTCTTTCGACGATGCGGCATACTTCTGTTAAGATAAGGGAGCTGTCCCTGTCCGGGTGCAGTTTCACCTGCAGAAAAAACCTCTCCCCCAGCTCCAATGCAGGCTCCGTCCTGATATATGCGCCACCTACGCTGATATTGAGCAGCCTGCAGGGTTCCTTTTCTGTCTCTGTCCCTTCCGTCAGTATCATACTGCCGTCCAGATTCGTATTTAAACGGTAAAAGGCGCGGTCATTGCCGGACTTGATAAATGTCAGTCCCTCCACCGGCCAGATGCTGTCCTTCCCCTGCTTCAGAGTTCCTTCCATATGGATCACTTTTTTATCGATATCGCTGTAACCGCGGATCCTGATCTTCATTTCCTCTTCTTCAAGCAAAAACTCTGATTCCGAATACTGGTGCAGCTTGCCACTGTTCTTATGCAGACTCATCAGCTTTGCGATGAAGATCAGCTGCTTCTTATCGTCCATGATCTCGACACGCATGCCGGAGTAAGCTCCGCGCGCTTCCAATGTGAGCTCCTTTTCAGGCTCCTGGCTCGCTTCCTTTTTTGCAGATTTCCCAACTAAATGAAATAACTTCATAAAACCTCCTACTGGATATGTATACCTTATAAAACGGCTGTATGGCCATGACAGAGTGCCCCCCCAAGTATACCTTGTCAAACGTCCGGATGGCCATAATGGGATACCCTCGGGTATAAGTATTAAAACATAAATACGCTTTTAACGCAAGAAAAAACGCTAATCCTCTTTTTGCAAAAATGATTGAAAAACAGATAAATTTATGTTATGAATGTACTTATATAGTGTAAAAACGCACAGCAGCTCCGCTGCCGCGCGTTTTTACTATGATTCTACCCTTTGGATGCTCCTGTAACAGTATTCGGTCTATATCAATCCTCCTGTCCTAAACTTCTCTTTCCAATGCCCGCAGCAGCATCACATGGTATTCCTCATCCTGGATGATCCGTCTCAGCACTGCGTTTACACAGTCGTCATCGATCATCTTGATATGCATCTGGTACTGGCTGATCGCATCCTTTTCCGCCGCAATGTCGGCCTGAAGCATTTTCCCCACGTGTTCGGGGATGGTCAGGTATTCCGGCGTCCACATTCTGGGCCGTCCGTTATAGGGCCTTGCGATAAAATCCACCTTCCCGCCCAGCAGGCAGATCAGCTCGCCCAGCTTCTGCAGGTGCATCATCTCCGCGATCCCAATTCCCAGAAGTGTCTTTGCCATCGCACATTTTTCGCGGGAAACGCGGTTTTCGTTGTTGATGTACTGAGTGATCGCTGACAGCTCCGATACCGGCCCGCAGTAGTCCATGCCCAGCAGATTCGCATAGGCCGGATTCTCTCTCCTCACCTGGATCGGCGGATAAGGCAGATCGACCATAATCGGTTTTACACCCGCAAAGCTGCAGGTATTTGTCAGGCACGCTTCGTTTCTTTCCATATTATGAAATGTTCTCCTTAAGCTCTTCTTTAGTTGATGATATGTCGGAGCAGTCATAACTATGAACCTAACCTGGATAAACCAGAAAATAACAGCAAAACAGCGGCTCAGTTTCCCAAGCCGCACTCCCTTTTACTCGTCCCGCTTTTCCGTTTTCTCCAATCTCAGATAATCCGCATAGTATTTATAATATACATCCCGGATCACGGCGTTCGGCGTTTCCAGCACCACATCATAGACCGCCCCGTTTCCTTGCTTGCCGTAATCGCTTTTGATATTCACATCCGCCATCTGGCGGACTTCCCCCAACGCCGTATACTCGTCCAGAAAATACATCACCAGATTACTGTTCAGGATCCGCTCTGCCTGCTTTGGGTCATGGCAGAATACATATCCGTTGTAATACGCAGTCAGCCGGTTCAGGACAGCGTCCCAATCCACGATTCCCAGCTCGCCCAGAACTTTTCTCGTCTCCGCTTCCGTAAATCCGGCCATCGCGTTTACCCTTGGATTCATGGAAATATTTTTGGCAATATTGAACCCGCTGGTCAGGCTGTCCAGAGTCATGCTGGTCACTCCTGTAGTCTTTCTTCTTCTCTTCCCTCTTGCCTTCCCTCTTCTCTGCCTTTATTTACCAGCTTTTGTCCAAGTCGCGTCAATCCGACCACCTCCATCAATAATTCCCCTGAATACCAGGAAAGATAAAACCAGATAATAGAATAAATGGATACTGATTGAACGGTGAACGTTCCAAAAGGTATGAAGTATAAAAATGGACGTTTTCTCTATATCAGATCACTGTCTGTAAAGAGAAATTTAATATAGCTCGAACAGAATGTCAATAAATAAAGAAAACAGCCGCAGACTTATTTTGAATCTGCGGCTGTTAAAGCTGCTTATTCCATTTTTATATTACGCTCTATATCTGTGTTATCCCTGATTGCCCTCACCACTCTTAGTCAAGATTTCTCCCAGATCAGCTCCGCCTCACTGAACATCTCATCATACCCGTCATATCTCATCATCTCATCCGAATCGAAAATCCCATTTCCATTATAATCCACCGGATCAGAATGAAGTTGGTCAGGAAGATCACCTGGTCCGTAGTAGATTCGGTCGATTTCTTCCCTGTCTCCCAAGTAGAACGTATGTCTGTCACCATGTACGTTATCACGGCTTAAAAATACAGGCGCGATATATTTCGACCAAAGGGTTTCATAATAGCAGACGACAGCCGCCTTTTTTTCTTCCCCGTCGATCTCCATGTCAAACGGATGCGTGCCGAAGGTCATATCCAGGTTGTCTCCCTCGTAGCTGGCATAGAGCTTTCCGTCCGTCTCCTCTATGCTGATCCTTGCGCTGTCATAGGGAATAAAAATTTTCGGCAGAGTCAGGATGCAGTACACTCCGAATATCACTGCGGCAGCCGCGGCAGCCGAGAGGATCGCTGTGACTGCTTTTCTCTTGAATAACCGTTTCTTCAGATTTTTCAGGATCCTTGCGTCCAGGAACGTCGTGCTTCTGTCTGCCGGCAGTGCAATACTGCTTTTTAAAACGCATGCTTCCTTTCTGCAGGCATCGCAGGATTCCAGATGCTCCTCCACCATTTCCCTGGTGTCCTGGCTGACCACATCATCCAGATAAAGCGGAAGAATATCTTTTATGACATTACAGCTGATCTGTTTCATTTTCCATCGCCTCCATATATTCTATGATCTGTTTTTTTGCACGGTAGTACGTAACCCTCGCCCAGCCGGAGCTTTTTCCGAAGATCGCGCCGATTTTTTCAAAAGACAGCTCTCCGAATACCCGCAGATTCAACACCTCCTTGTATGGCTCCTCCATGCTGTGAAGAAACCGGTGAATGAGAAAGGCGGTTTCTTCGTCCGCGAACCGTTCCGTAAAATCCGTCTGAACCGATGCGGCGTCTTCTGTCATCTCTTCATCCGCATAAATCTTACGGCGCTTGCAATAGGTAAAATATGTGTTCCGCGCTATCGTAAAGAGCCATGCGCGGATATCCTTTGAGCCGTCAAATGTGCCGATCGATCTCAATGCTTTTACAAATGTTTCCTGTGTGATCTCCTCCGCAATGTCTTCATTTGCCGACAGGCTACACATGTACAGGAAAACGTCCTTGAAATAGGAACGATATATTCCGTCAAAGTCCACGTCTCTCACCCCCTTCACTTTATTAACTGCCGAGATTGCAAAATGTTACAGATCTTATGTGAAAAAGTTTCACATCATCCGATAAAATATACCCTGGTGCATCCCATTATGGCCATCCGGCCGTATCACAGGATATAAAAATGCGGAATATATCCCTTTTCACGGACATATCCCGCATATGTGATCTCACTCTGCATTTTTATCAAAATATAGTAAAGTCAGATTTTGTTCCATACAATACTTTTTAATATCCTGATACACATCCACTGCCCCATCACTGCAGTTTTCCATAATCCAAATTAGCTTTTGCTGATGCAGCTCACGATTAAAATAGTCATGTGTGATTTCATTTCTCAGCAGAAGCTCTTTTAGAAATGTTTTTTCATTCTCTGTTTGTTCGAACCCGAATGTGTCAAAACTATTAATACAATATCGTAGGGAAACTCCACCCCTATATGTGCCTTCTTTTTTCCTCATAAAAATGATCAAGTCCATAAAAACCTGCGCAAAGTCATTCAATTGGGCCGTGACGATATCCATGCAGTCTAATCTTATATCAGCTATTAAGGTTTTTGAATAAACCCAGCTTTTTGACTGAATCCTCATTGCACAATTTTCCATAAAATCAAGCATATCGTCTATGCGCATAACATTCACCGGTTCTTTTACCTTACTATGTTCCAGGTCCAGCTGCTTTAATATCTCTTCGCTAAACTTCATGACATCATCCTCATTTTTGTTTGATCCAACACTTTCTGACAGGCCCTTCGAAATTCTTCCAAACAAGGCGGATAAAATCCTGTAAGCTGTACTTTAGAGTTCAGCGGCGCAGTATAAACAGGTGCTGCCATATTTATATCAATATAAAATATATCGCTTTTAACCTGCCTTTTTTCAAAATACTCTTCAATATAAAGCGATATCTTCTTATACAGATCAAAATCCTCCGTATATACTGCTACATCTATATCACTCACTCCTTCAATATAGTTCACCGTAATATAGCTGCCAAATACAAATATATTATATTGATTCGGATCAAATCTTTGCTCCAGATCTTTTTGAAGTTCCAGTAATCCATATAGCCTCTTCATGGCTTGTTCCCTGGCTTTCACCATAGTTTTCATAACTTGGATTTCCTTTCCTTATACTGCATGCAGTCTGCTCTTCCACTGCCGCAATGTGTTTCAGGTTTTCTTGATTCATAGCTCACGTTCACGGTTTATAGCTGCTTCTTAAAGATACTGTAATAACAATTCCACTCAAAATCTTCCTGCTCATAAAATTTCAAAAGATTTGCAGCAACATCATAGCAATGATACGCTGATTTAAAAAATCGGATATCGCACATGCCTTCACCGCCTGAATACGACCACGCCTGTACGTTGAATCTCTTTTTTCAAACGCTCTCCCAATTTGGAATGAAATATAAGGTCAAGCTCACTCTGAATATTCGACAGGGATGCGTCAATCCGAATCTGTTGGTCGTCACGCACAATCAAAACATCCAGGTCGCTCATGGAATGGCAGTCAAAGCGCACTGCACTCCCGAATACAATAATGCCTGTAATGTGAGGATCGCTTTTGGCATCCTGTATCAGCAGAGCAACATCCCTTTGCTTCAGCGGATGGATACGGTTCACATTCTCATACGGTATGTCAGATATAACTTCAAAATCCCATAAGTTGTCCCCATTATGAGAAACAAATGCGTCTACTGTAGTCAGCATATTACGGATTTCCTTTCTTTACAGTTCCTTATACTGACTATAGTATACGTTCTCAGAATAAAAAAAACAATAGATTACCTTCATTTTGCCTGGAGAGATCGCTAGTACAGCATTGCATTAATAATTGAGTAATAATCACTCGCTGTCCATGCCATTACTGCGTTGGAGTCAGTCAACGATGCTACCGGCATCGCCTCCTTCCTCCGCCTTGTCCTGACATGCACATCAAGCGCTTATTACTTCAAAATTAATGCAACGCTGTACTAACAGAAGAGCCTTCCATATCTACATCCCCGCAACCGCCCCTGCCAGCAGCATCACCACCGGTACAATATATTTCCGCGGATGGTGCCACAGGTCGTTTTCGATCTTCCAGCCCCGGATGGGATATCTCCATTCCAGAAATACCGACAGAATGGCGCTGGCCGCGGCAAACCCCGCTGCCGTTAAGACTTCTGCGATTCCGATCCCGCCATAGATCACCTGCCAGCTGACCAGATACACACTGCTTCCTGTAAAATTTACCAGGGCAATGAACAGGCCGTATGCTCCGCAGAAACGGACGGACTGTCCGGGCAGGAGCCGCACTGCCTGCTCCAGATCCGGATCGCATGACAGCAGGATGCAGATCGGCGTATTCATGCAGAGGATCGCAAAGCCCATGGGCAGCGTGTTCAGTCCGTCAAACTGCCCCAGCATCAGCGGAAGGAGACCAGCGATCAGCCAGAGGCCGGCGGTATTTACCAGATAGTTTTTATTTGATGTGATATACCGCAGAAGGTAACGGAGAATATAGCCTTTTCTCCCGGTATGTCTCTTTTTTCCATACGATATGGACGGCTGGAAAAATACATAGGCATCGAGTCTTTTTCGGGGATTTGGTTCTCCTGCTTTCGCTTCCGGCACTTTTCCATGGAATGCATTCCATAGATTGGATTCCCGGCCTTCCTTATATAAATGTATCGCTGCATACCATCCGGCTGACACCACACATCCCAGACAGGCCAGCAGGACCGCCGCCCCGATCTCCGCCGCGCTCCACTGCGCCGCCGCGAAAAACAGCGCAAGGACCACAGCCGTTTTCGTGATCAGAGTATAGCCGCCGAATGCCGCCGCATACGAAATCATCATTTCCCTGTCGTCAAAAGGCAGCATGAACAGCCCCATAAATATTTCCGCATTCTGTGAGGAATTTAATGTACGCCACATAATCCCCGCTGAAAACGCGGCTGCTGTCAGATACAGAACCGCAGGGGACACCTGTACCCGAAGCTCCGACGCGTAAACCGCAAGGAACAGGATCAGGCACAGCATCAGGCTGCGGGAAATCCGCTCATACTTCCTTCCGAATAATTGTTTTGCGACTGCATGAAACGGTGTGTTTTTTCCGTATTTTTCACAAAATGATCTCATGTTCTCTAAGCACCTCCTGAATGATTAGATTTCTCGAAAACTCTTTGCGCTTCCCCCGCGGCAGACTGACAGGGCATCAAGATTTCCATTACAAAACCAGCACAAATACAGGATAATACAAATCCATGGCTTCTGCCATTTTGTCCGTAAACGGCGGGTTTTTGTCCGCGGCAGAGTGTTCACCTAAGAACTATATAGAACTTGATACAGCAAAAAAAGAATACCGCAATATATGGATGCGATACGGTACATCATTCACATATATAACGGCATGAAGATTCAGGAAATCAGCTTTTCGAACATGTTCATTTTTAATCCGCCTTTACATATTTTTCAATCACACACTCATGAACCTTCTCTTCTTTATCATAATTGATCCCCACTAAAAGGATATCCCCGGTATACCCCTCGATCCAGGAGGCATATTTCTTCTCTTTGATCTGCCGGATCGCTCCGTCGGCCGTCTGATCCCATTTCAGTTCTACCACCAGTGCTGGGCGGTTTACATTCCGCCTAGGCAGATAAACCACATCCGCAAAGCCTTTCCCCGATGGCAGCTCCATGATCGGATCTGCATAGTACAACTTCGCGCTGTAGTACGCCATAAGCAATGCGCTGGTGAGCGAACTTTCATGATTGTATTTCAGGATGGAAGAGGTTTCGCTGTGAATGACGGACATTCCTTCCGCCACCGCATTTCCGTCCAGAGCCCATGTGCGCTCCAGCAGCTCCCTGGATCGGTCCAGCGACTGAATCACCCCGTCCCAGCCGCCGACCTTTACAGCCCGCATAAACTCCTGCTCAATCTCCCGGTTGGGGATAAACACCTCGCTCGTTTCTTTGTCATAGGTCAGATAGCCAAGATGAATCAGCAGTGTCAGCACATCATCCTTTGTCCGGAATACGGTCATGTCATTCTGGAACGTGGACGGATCGACCACACAGCGGCCATTCCCAAACATTGTCAGGATTGCCTCCTTCAGTCCGTCAAAGTTCAGGTCGATATACACCTTCAATGCCTCGTATGTCTCTGTCCCTGTCCAGTAGCTCTGAATTTCCCCCCATGTCAAAGCATCCGCCACAGATTTGGGATTGTAGATGTGGAGCTTTCCCACACGATATCCATCATACCATCTTTCCACCTCCGCATAATCCATCCCCTGCCGCTTACATGCCGCGCGTACTTCCTCTTCTGTGAATCCGAAATACTCCCCCAGATTCTTCGGTGAGATCATGGAATATTCATCAAAAATATTGATGGCGGAATGCTCCCCATATTTCTTGATCGGCAGAATCCCGGTCATATAGGCCAGTTCTGCGTAATCAGCCCCTTTAAACAGCCCCCGCATAAAATCCAGATACTCCTTCTGCATTTCTTTCCGGTTTCTGGCAATCCGAAATACGCAGTCCCATTCATCAATGATAAAGATGAATCCCTTTCCGGACTGAATAAAGATCTGGTCAAGAGCCGTTTTTAATCTGCTGTCCGAATCGAAGCCTTCGCATTCTGGAAACTCTTTCAGCAATTCGGATACTACGCTTTTCTCAATGTTGCTGATAAATGAATCCAGTTCGCTTTCTGATTCTATGAAACGCTGCACATCGATCCTGATCACATAGCGCTGGTTCAGATGCGTTGAAAAGCTGGTTTCCTTCGCAATCTTTAAACCTGCAAACAGCTCTGCGGAATCACAGCCGCAACTGTAATAGGCAGTCAGCATATTCGCTGCCATTGATTTGCCAAAACGGCGCGGACGACTGACACATATAAATTTTCTCTCCGTCCTGTATACGGCATTCACCTTCGAGATCAGCATACTTTTATCAATATATGTGCTGGAAAAACGAGAGTCTCTGAATGGAATATTTCCCGGATTTACATAGATTCCCATACCTGTCCGCCTCCTTTCATACTTCTGTTAATCTCATTTTATACCAAAGGGGCACTTATATTCAATCCAATTTTGCACATAAAGGCACTTTTTATTTTCTGTCACAAGGCGTTTTCCTTTTCCGTCAGTACCTCCCGGATCGTATCCGCCTGGATCTCCTGCCCGGTGAAGCTCCGGGATATCCGTCCATGCTCCAAAACCAATACCCGGTCAGAGGTCAGGCAGATGCTTTCCAGAATGTGGGAGGAAAACAGGATCGTACCGTACTGCCGATATCCGCTGATCAGCCGGTAAAGGTATTCGGTGCTCTGAAAGTCCAGCCCGTTGACCGGTTCATCCAGCAGCAGAAGCTCCGGACGCAGCGCGAATGCGGTGATCAGATATACTTTTTTCAGATTGCCTGTAGACAGTTCTTTGAGGAGCACATCTGTATATTCTTCAAAATGAAATCCCCGGATCAGCTCTGAGAGGTCCGGCAGCTTCTTCCCGTAGGACGCGGCCGCATAGGAAATGTATTCGCGGAAGGTAAAGTACTGGAATGAACGGTCCTCCGCGAAAACCGTGTAGCGGCTCTGCTTGAATGCCTGATCCCGGAAGGAAAGCTTCTGTCCCTTCCAAAGCGCTGTTTCCGCCTGAAAATGCCTGTTCAGACCGGAAAGTGTCTTTAAAAATGTAGTCTTTCCGGCTCCGTTCAAGCCGATCAGTCCAACGACTTCATTTGCGCTCAGGTCAAGAGAAAAATCAGAAAGGACATCTGTTCCCGGTGTATACCATGCACGCAGATTTTTTAATATAAGAAGCCGTTCCGCATCCTCTGGCGCATAAGGCTTATTTGAAAAAATATTCATGGCATTTCCCTCATTTCCCTTCATTCTTCTCTTTCTCCCGGATCGTGATGGCCGAATGGAAAAATCGGATTCCCAACACAAGATACAGAATCAGGCATGGTATGTTCATTGTCAGTAAGGAAACCGCCGCCGCGATCACCCAGATTACTCCCATGATAAGACGAATATAAAAATGACGCATAAATTTGTACCTCCTTCGTTATAAGAGCACTGCATAAGTATCGGTAGATGTCGTGTCAGATTTTGCCTTCTGCAGCTCCTTGCAGTGTGTTCTTTGTTTGATTACATTTACAGGATAATACAAATTCATGGCTTCTGCCGTTTTGTCCGTAAACGGCAGGTTTTTGTCCGTGAGAGAAGATCTGCGGCTGTTCTTTGGCAGAAAAAAGCCGCTGCTGTTTACACATTTCCAGAGTATACAGCAAACGGCATCATTGTCTATTCCATATTGACCGCTTCAAAAGACAGCGTGACCACCGCCCGGAATACGTGATCTTCGTACATGGTCTCCACGATCCCGTCATATTTTTCCGCCGCGGCGCGTACGCTTTTCAGCCCCCAGCCGTGAAGTCCGCCCTCTGTTTTAGATGTGATCAGTTCACCCTGCTTCGCAACGGGCGGGGCCTCGCATCCATTTTCCACCTTGATCACAAGCATGTTGTAGATCCGGCGGACCGTCAGACGGATAAAACGCTGATCCCCCCGCACTTTCTTTGCCGCTTCCAGCGCATTGTCCAACAGATTTCCCAGGATCGCGGTCAGGTCGGCGCTCCGGATGTTGGTATGCCGGGGAAATTCCATGTTGACCTCTGCGGCAATCTGCTGCTCCTGTGCGGCGGCGGTCTTATTTCCGATCAGATAATCCACCGCCTCATCTCCCGTCCAGCCGGAGTTCGTGATCTCCCGGACCGGCCCCCGCAGATCCTCCAGATACTCCACGGCCTCGTTGACATTTCCATGGGTCAGATGGCGGTGCAGAAGCTCGATGTGGTTGTGCAGGTCGTGGAACAGTCTGGCATTTTCTGAATACAGGCGGTTCAGGCTCTGGTAATCGCGGTCCAGCAGCTCGGCCTGCTCCTCCTTTAACCGGACGATCTCCTTCTCCGCTTCGTAATGGCGGTTCAGATTGTAGACCAGAACCGAAAACATCAGGATCACGGAAAGCAGATTCCACATCGCCAGTTCGTCCTCCGGGATCCCGATCACGGTCTGCGAGCCAAGAGTCACAGTGCAGATCATCCCCGCCACCGCGATGGCCGATGCCGTGCGGAATACATCCAGTTCTCTCCCGCCGCGCTTTTTCACAGCCGATATCAGGATCACCAGCATAAACACACGGACCGTCCAGACAGCCAGAAGATTCTCCGGCGCTCCGCTGTCCAAAAAACGCATCCAGAGCTGATCCTCCGGAAAAGCGGCTCCGACCGGTCCATTCAGATAGCCCTCCGTCATTGCTTCCATTCCCCGCACCATTGCGGCGGAAGATTCCTGTCCGGTCAGGCAGGGCCAGAACGCATCCATCGCCTGATGGGAGACACACCATCTTGCCAGATATCCCACACGGAACGCAATGGCAAACAGAGAGGAAATGATAAATTCCCACAGCGCCGCCGCGATTTCATAAAAGAAAAGTATAAACAGGCTCATCCGGGTCTGCTCCCGGGGCAGGTATACCCGGGATGCCGCGGCAAGGAGGATAATCTCCGCCCCGAGCACACCTGCGCCGGAAACAGAAAGCAACGGCAATGCCGTTATAGCCGCCGCTGCTGCCGCTGATATCATAACGGTTCTGCGCAGCTCCATCCGGGCCGAAAGCAGTCCGCATACGAGGTACAGCCCCAGGAATCCCCGGATACTGTTTGTCAGAAAATAAGAAAGGATCTGGTACCATTCCATCATATGCGCGCCCCCCAAAACCGATTGATCTGCTGCTTCACTTCCTGTAAATGCGCGCGGCTTATGGGCAGCTCCGCGCCGTTTTTCAGGACGGCTTTTCCCTCGCTGACCTTCATGATCTGAATGATATTCACAATGTAGCTTCGGTCAATAAAAAGGAACTCCGGCGAGTCCAGTTCCGAGCAAATCTGCTGCAGAGACTTCCGGACCTTTGCCGTCGCCATCCCCGCCGACGCTGACGTTGAAGCGCCCTCCATCCCGCCTGCGGCGGATAAGCATTGAAAATGGATCAGCGAATTTTTCCCGCCGTCACGCTCGATATAGAAAATGCTTTTATATGGTATTTTTTCCATCCGGTGGCTGGTCTGAATGATGTATTCCTGCCCCGCCTCCAGTTCGATCAGCTTTGCGGCATCCGCAACGGCGGCGGAAAGCCGCCTCTCCGGATGGTCCTTCGGAACGTAGCGAAAGATGGACAGCTCATAGGCGTCGATCGCATATTCCAGATGCGAGGTGATAAAAATGATCTTTACATTGGGCAGAAAGGGCTTAATCTTTTCCGGAAGCTCCATCCCGGTGAACCCGGGCATTTCGATATCCAGCAGGAGCAGGTCGTAGAAAAAATGATCGTCCGTGATGTCGTACAGCAGGTTGCTGCTCTTGGTGTAGGTTGTGATCTCGTATCCGATGCCAAGCTTCTGCAGGCTTGTCTTTACGATTTTTTCATGCAGGGCGACCGACTCCCGCTCGTCATCGCAGATTGCGATCTGTATCATGATACTGCCTCCTAAAATGCAATTTTACTAACTCTATGGTTGCAATTTTATAGGGATGTTGGAAAATGGACTTTTCCCCACATCCCTATTTTTCTGATTTTATAATTCCTGAATCTCTTCCAGCCTCTTTTTTAACTTTTTATCAGAAGTGATGATCCCTGATTGATCAAAGAGGGATTGGCATACCGTTCACGAGCCTTTTTTATTTAATATCATACCATTAGATCATATCCCCCGCAATATATATCTTCTGCCAATTGCGGATTGTAACCCCCCCAAAGCTCTATGGTGTCTATTTTTGATCCAGCACCAGCCTTGCCCTCCGGATCTCTTCTTTATCCGTCCGGAATATATCAAATTCCCCGATCCCCGGAACTCCCATATGGACCTGCCGGTTCCGGTAAGCCATGCCGCTGCTGATCATTTTCTTTCCGGACATGTGAAAGCTGGATGCGCCGATCTCCTCCATGATCTGCCGGATGACCTCCGCATTGACCCCGCTTCCCACAAGGATCTCGATCCTGCCGTCAGCCTGCCGGATCAGCTTCTTTAACGTCTCTTTTCCGCCAAGGCAGTCGGCCGCCTGTCCGGAGGTCAGGATCGTATCTACTCCCAGAGACACAGCCTCCTCCAATGCCTGGCCGGGATCCCGGCATACATCAAATGCCCGGTGCAGTGTCATCTGCAATGGACCGGCCTGCTCCCGGAGTGCTCCCATCCTGTCCGAATCCAGGCTGCCGTCTGCTTTCAGACAGCCGACCACCACACCGTCTGCCCCCAGTTCCCGGAACATCCGGATATCCTCGGAGATCATCTGAAATTCCGCATTTGTATATAAGAAATCTCCGAACCGCGGGCGGATCAGGACATTCAGATCGATATCACATGCCTTGCGGATCTGCTTAAACTGGCTTACCCCAGGCGTCGTCCCTCCGATGACCAGATTGGCGCAGACCTCCAGGCGGTCCGCGCCAGCCTCCTGGGCTATGATCGCAGATTCCACGGAATCTATACATACCTCTAATCTTCTCTTCATTTTTATTCCTCCTGCGAATAACAATTCACATGAATCACCGAATTTGCCGTTTCATCCAGAACTTCAACCCGGATCTCCTTCGAATAATCCAGCGGATAAAAGAGCGGCTGCAAGTCAAATTCCTTCGGAACCGCTTTCTGCATCCACTTTGCGATTTCCTCCGGGTCATCCAGATATTCGGAGCTTCGTTTTCCCCTGCCGCTTTCATTTCTTGTACTCACGCTGACCGAACGTGCGGAATAGTCCGAGAGTGTCCGGCCTGTCCACACGCCGTATGATTCCAGCAGACTGCAGGTCCGCGCAAAAAACGGATAGACGGGAATACTGCACGGAAGCATGGGGCCGTCCGAATCAAGCTCTACGAACCCCAATGGGAGCGCCTTCCTGAGATCGTCCATTTTCATGTCCCCGATATCCTTTTGACAGGCATCCAGAAGCGTCTCTTTCTCGCTTTCCTCCAGCTTCATCACCGTATCCGTCACCCCGTCGGACCAGGTGAAACGGGCATCCACCGCAAAGCCGCTGTTGTCCACAGGGTATGCGATCTGTTTATACTCGTCCGTCTCGAATACCGTGGCAAAAGCCTGCAGCTGTTCTTCGTCTACCGGGTAGAGCCGATAGACCTCGCTTCCGTTTTCCATATGGTAGCAGATGACCGCATGGGTTACTTCTGACAGGCAATTATTTTTTTCAGCCAGCAGCTTGATCCATGCCGCAGCCGCACTCTTTCCTTCCCTGGCAAGAAGGTAACGCTCCAACTGCCGCGGCGTTTCATATCTCTCCCCGCCTGTGCGGGTCTGAGTATAACTCTCATTGTTCATTCCAATGCCGCCGATGCTGACTCCGATCTTCTCAACTTCCCCTTCCTCCGGCAGGAATGCATCAAATACAGATGCCCCCAGCAGAAATACCATCCCTGATAAAACGACCGCCCCGCACTCCGCGGCAAGCTGCCATTTCCGCCGGAAAATCCCCTGGCGCAAAGCACATGTTCCACCGTGCTTTCCTCCTGCCCGGCGAACCCGGCCAGAATCTCCGCGCTCCGCGAGCGTCTCATTTATCATTGCTTCATCCGACCGCATTTTCCGACCGCATCCCACGCCCAGCTCCAGCAGGAAATGCACTGCGGCCGCGGCAGCAATCCCCGCCAGGATACTCAGCGCGCCGCAAAGCCCAGGTGATTTCATGGCAAGTCCGGTCAGCGCCGCCAGAAAGCTTCCCATCCACACCCCGGCCAAAAAGGAGAGCAGGCCTTCCGCCGCCCGTTCCGCCATGGGGATGGCAAACCATTTCCCGACTCGTTCCGTCCTTCTCCTTTTCTGCGCCGCGGCAAATAAAAGGAACGAAAGGACGATCCATTCGGAAGCCGCAAGGATGCTGCTCCCGGACGGTACATACCCGAACACTTCCCACTTGTCAAACAGATTGCTTCCCGCCAGATCCCGGGCCAGGGAGAAGGGAGCCGTCAGGATGTCCAGCTTCTCGAACACCGGAATCCTGTAGTAGGTCCGAAAATAATCTGCCGCCCACGCGGTCCATACATTTCCCACCAGAATATGTCCGTAGAGCAGACAGAGCGCATACCCCAGGATTGCCGGAAGGACCGTTCCGCAGACAGTAAGCAGCAGGATCCCTATATGATAAAACATCAAAAATACTCCTGCAAACACCAAGATACTGCGCACTGTATAGCCGGCTGAAAAGGGAAAGAAATCCATGTCAAAGCTGCTTTCATACAGACCGCAGCCTGTGACCACCAGGCACAGCGGCATCAGGAAACGCATCAGCCCATGCACATATCTTCCCCAGAATATGGTGCTTTTTCTCACAGGAAGACTGTAATAAAAATCCAGTTTTTTCGGCTGAAGCAGATAGAAAAATTCCAGAAAAGAGAGGGCAGCGCCAAGCCCCGCGCAGATCCACAATAACTCCCCGCTGCCGATACCGAAAAAGGAGTAGTCCGACTTGAAACGCAGCTGCACCGCAGTGATCATCCCATAGGTCAGCAGGCATCCCCAGGACAGGAACGCCGCAATATGCCCTCTCCCCGCTTCCCTGACCCATTTATTGAAGTACTTTTCTGATGTCATAGCCTGCGCCCTCCATTTCCGCAATAAATGTTTCCTCCAGACTTAACGGGACCTCACCCAGAAAAATCGGTTCCAGCTCCTCCAGGGCCTTTCGGATCTCTTCCGCGTTTCCCCGGGTGACCAGCGTGATAAAGCGGGCGTCTTCATGGAAACGCACTACCGACGGGTGCTGCCTCAGACGGTCCAGATCTGTCTCCAATGGGAGCACGCACTGGAACTTTCGGACATTTTCTGTACGCTCCCGGAAGTCTCCGGCAGTTACCACACCGCCCTTATGGAGAATGGCGATATTTCCGCAGATGTCCTCCAGGTCCTGAAGCTTGTGGGAAGCCACAAGGATCGTAAAGTCACGGGACTCCATTTCCTGGCGGAACAGATTTTTCATGATCTCCGCCGCAATCGGGTCCAGACCGTCGAACACCTCATCGCAGAAAAGATATTTTGTCCGGGAGCACAGCGCCAGGATCAGAAATGTCTGCCGCTTCATCCCCTTCGAAAATGTCTGGATGGGGCGATCCCTGTCCAGGTTGAGGGATTCCGCCATATAAACCGCGGAGTCTGCATCCAGCCCCGGATACTGCTTTTTATAAAAATCCAGCATGGTCTGGATAGACGCATTCGGAAAATAATAGGGATCATCGGGCAGATAAAAGAGCTTTTCCTTGCACTGCGGCGAAAAAGGATTCTCCTCCCCGTCCATCCGGATCTCCCCGGAGTCCGCCTCGATAATGCCCGCCAGCATCCGCAGCAACGTGGTCTTGCCCGCGCCGTTCGTGCCCAGCAGGCCGAACATGGTGCCGTCCGGAATCTCCAGGGACACGTGATCGACCGCACAGATGTCATCGAAATATTTTGTCAGGCTGCTGATTGTGACCATAATTTTTTCCTCTCATCGATAAACTTCATATGCCGTATATTCGTGATCCAAATGGTAACCCAGCTTTTGGGCCAGTGCCGCCGACCCTGGATTCTGGGCATCCCAGCTCGGATACCAGCCCCGCTCCAGGCATTCCAGGATCAGCTTTGCCCCGCAGATATAGGCAAGCCCCTGCCTTCGGTAATCCTCCCGGGTATCGATCTGGATTTCAATCCCGCCTCTGTAGCTGGTATAAGAGGAAGCACCGGAAACCAGTTCTCCGTCCTTTAATATCGCCGCGCCCAGGCCGTACTTCCGGTATATGGCGTAATCCGCATAATTAGCTGTCCAGTCCCGGCACCAGGAGATTTCCCGGCATTGCAGGTACAGCGTTTCATCGATCATTTTTAATGTAAAGCCGTCAGACAGAGCCGAGACTTCCGTCTGCAGCTTTTCTCGGTCAAAAATATCCGGTTCTTTTTTTATCGCAAAGCGGGTGACCTTTTTGGCTTTGTCTTTGTAGCAGCTCTCGATCAGTTCTCCCCAGGCACAGCTGCGGGGTACCATGATGATGCCCCGGGTCCCAGAATCATTCGGGAGGTCGGGCGGCGCGCAAGGCATATCTCCTGGTACTTCCGCGGAACCCATCCTCTGCGCTGTCCTGTCAGACGCCGAATCCGGCATGTGCAGACCAGCCCAATACCGGACAAGCTCTGCGTCCGGCTTCCCAGCAAAAAAGCAGAAGTCAGCCAGCAATGCCATGGCAGAAACCGGATGCTCCGGAGAGTCTGTGTAGATCTTTCCCATGATCTTCTGCAGGCAGGACCAGATCATGGACTCCTGCCAGCCTTCAAAGAGCGGGGCTGCTTTTTCTGTATCCTTCAATTCATAAACCATGCGTTGTCCTCCTTGGCGCACTGCCATTATGTGCAAGCAATGTTTTAACCGGCCTAATATGCCCCATACTTCCTGTAGATCAGATACCCCGCCCCTGCCGTCACAAATTCGGTAAAGCAGAACGCAGCCCACACGCCGTTCACTCCCATCAGCCTGCTGAACAGAAATGCCGCGGGCATGATCACGATCACATACCGGAACAGGGATATGTACAGCGAAGGCTTTCCCTTTCCCAGCCCTTCCAGCGCCCCGCAGCAGCTGACCGAAACCGCAGACACCACGAAGCCAAGGCTGATGATATGCAGCGCGGTCACTCCGCTTTGGATGGTCTGCGGGTTTGCGGTAAATAATCCGATCAGATAGTTGGGAATCAGCCAGGACAACGCTGTCCCGACTGCCATCACGCCTGCGGTGAGCATCAGGGTCGTCCGGAAGATCTGCTTCACTCGTTCCTTCTCGCCCGCGCCGTAATTGTAGCCCATCAGCGGACGGATGCCCTGGATGATGCCGTTTGCCGTCAGATAGATGAAGGTCTGCAGCTTATAATATACCCCCAGCACGAGGACGTATTTTTCTGAAAAGCCTGCTAGGATTCCATTGAGTACGGAGATCAGAAGGGACGGCAGCGCCAGACTCAGCGTGGCGGAAAGCCCCACGGAATACATCCTGGCCGCCACATCCCGCTGGGGCCGCAGATACTTCCGCGTGATCTTCAGGGGCAGCGGATCGATTTTACAGAAGATCAGATATACCACAAGGGTGAGCACCTGCCCGATCCCGGTGGCATAAGCCGCCCCGGCGATCCCCATGGCCGGGAAAATGCCGATGCCGAAGATCATCAGCGGATCCAGTATGATATTTGCCGCAAATCCGCACATCATGCTGAACATGGAGACCTTCATCTTGCCTACCGCCTGAAATACCTTTTCGTAGACCAGAGTCATGGCGATGACCACGGCAAATAAAAATGCCCGGTTAGAATATTCCAGCGCCATCCGGATGACCGTTTCGTCCGTGGAGAACATCCGCAGGAACGCAGGCATCACAGCAATGCAGATCACCATCAGCACCGCCCCGTGAAGCATGTTTAAAACCATCCCCTGGGTGGCTGCCTTGTCCGCCCGCTCCTGGTCGCCGGCTCCCAGATAATAGGCCGCGCTGGAATTGATCCCAATGGCAAATCCGATGGCAATGGCGTTGATCATATTCTGCACCGGGTACACCAGGGACAGGGCCGTCATGGCATCTTCGCTCAATTTTGCAACAAAATAACTGTCCACAATGTTGTAGAGTGAGTTTACCGCCATGGAAATGACCATGGGCAGGGACATGGATAGCACAAGGGGCAGTATCTTCTTTTCTTTCATAAATGTTTGTTCCATAGATTCCTCAATTCTATCATGGCAGCATAGTGCCTGATCGAAAATTTTCCACCTGTACGGTTGCAATCCGAAATCTGTTTAAAAAATCATAACTCCATTTTTTCACCTCTAACTCACATCATATTCCATTTTCCGGTGAAAATCCAGTATTTTTTAACCAACCGGACTTATGGAACCGTCCCTAAATAACTTGCTATTTTGTGACAGTTCCTATGAATTTTAAAAGAGCCCGGCTGACCGCCTGTGCGTAATGCTCCGCCGGCTCCTCCATCCCCTCTGCGATCCAGCGCTGAAGCAGCAGGGAAAATCCGCCGGTAGAATACTCCGCAAAGTACTCCGTATCCCTGTCATTTTCCCGGTCCCTGCCGCTGATCCTGGCTTTCACTACCACTCCGGACGCACGGCTGAGTTCGAAGTACAGCATCTGGTCCAGGCCGCATCGATGCATGAGCAGCAATGTGTCCCGGTGTCGTCCCCAAAAGGTAAAATATTCCTGTGCAATCCGACTGATATCGTAGTGCTCAAGAGCCGCGTTCTAGCCGCGGTATTCTCGGCACAGACTTTCAAAATAGCAATGGAGCACCTCATCCTTTTCATGATACATTCTGTAAAATGTCCGCCTGGATACATCTGCCGTCTTTGCGATCTCAGACACGGTGATCTGAGCGTAAGGCTTCTCTTCCATGATCAGAAATAGCGCATCCTCTATCATCCTGCGGGACTGCTCTTTCTGCTTTTGATGACCGTTCATCCTGCTTTCCTCCTGGAAAATGTTCCGTATGTACGGCTGCAATCCGAACTATCAGTTTTATGCAATTCATTGCAATAAAACCGATAGTTCGGATTAGCAACGGTACAGGCAGAAAATATTTCTGCAGCTCAAATACGCCTTTCTGTAGCACTTTCGGCCTGCGTCTTGATTTTCCGCTTCATACAGTATACTATAAAAAAAGAATTGTCACAAGTGTAACACATTTTTGCATTTTCCAGAAGGGAGTTTTTTATGAATCGAATCGTTGTAGTATATGAGTCAAAATACGGTTATACCAAACGTTACGCCGAGTGGCTCGGGGAGGCGCTATCCTGCCCGGTCTTTGAACGGAAAGCCTTCCGTCCTCGAAATCTTTCCAAATATGAAACTGTGATCTACGGCGGAGGAATCTATGCAGGCGTGATCAGCGGCATCCAGTTCCTCCGCCGGAATGAAACGCTTCTATCCGAAAAAAAGGTGCTTCTGTTTACCTGTGGGCTTGCAGACCCGGACAATCCCGACAACATTTCCAATATCCGAAGCTTCGTGGAAAAGGCTTTTTCAGGGAAGATTCCGGAGCAGATCCGGCTCTTTCATCTGCGGGGCGGGATGGATTATTCCCGGCTGACTTTTGTACACAGGTCCATGATGTCTATACTCCGGAAAATGCTGCTCAAGAAGGCTGACAGCGAGCGCAGCTGGGAGGGCCGCCAGATTTTGGAGGCTTACGGACAGTGCCTGGATTTTACGGATCGGAAAAGTATCCGGCCTTTGGTGGAATATACGGGATGTGAATCGTCGTTTTGTGGAAGTCATTTTCGATCACTCCGAGCCCCGCAATGATCTCCTGTCCGTTCAGTACAACATACTATTGCGGGACCGGGGATGTATTGTTCAGGCATTCCTCCATGCTTTCCAGATAGGCGGATTCGGGGATATTCCATTTCTGGTGGAACCAGCGGGCGGCGGGTTTCAGGAGGTCTTTGTGTTCCTGGATTTTTTTGATCGGGTAATGGCTCATTCGCTTTCTCCATAGTTGTTTTTTCGGTAAAAACTAAAACGTTGCTCATTATATGATGGAATCTATAAACAGCCTGCGGGAACTCATTGGCTAACACCCAAATCCCCGCAGGCTGTTCCTGAATTCTAAAGTCTGCTCTCAATCTTATTAATATACTTTTTGAGCAAGATCGCCCATTCGGAAATATGCTCCTCTGTAAAATGAGTCGCCAGCCCGCTGATACTGACCGCCGCATATACATTTCTGCTTCGGTCAAGGACAGGCATCGCAATGCATTTGATTCCAAATTCATGCTCCATATCGTCCACCGCATAGCCCCTCTGTCTTGTCCGGGCCAGCTCTTCCTTCAGCGTGTCCCTGTCGGTGATACTGTTTTCCGTGTATCCTTTCAGCTCCTGCCGTTGCAGATATTCCGCCACGAACACGTCACCCATATAGGACAGCATGGCTTTTCCTAGCCCGGTGCAGTACATCTGAGCGCGCTCTCCGAGAATCGAACGCATCAGCTCCACCGAATCCGCAGGATACATAGCTTCCAGATAAAGCACCTCATACCGGTACGGGACGGCAAGATATACCCGCTCCCTGGTCTGATTGGCCATCTCCTGCATATAAGGCATTGCAATCTTGGTAATCGAGTAGTTGTCTCCCATCGCTTTACTGAGATTGAAGATCTGAATCCCCAAGCGATATTTTCCCGATGCTTCGTCCTGCTCCAGATATTCCATCGCCTGCAGGGTGGACAAAATATTATGCACCGTGCTCTTGTTCAAACTAAAATATTCGCTGATCTCCGTTACTCCAAGTAATGGCTTTTCCGTGAAATAGTTTAAAATATCCAAAGCTTTCCGGAGACTTTTGACCTTAACCTCACCATGCTCCATGCTTTCTTCCTCCTGCTTTTTCAGCTTCCGTACCAGACGCCACATGTGTACTGCCGCTTACAGCCCGGTACATCATTCCGCCAGACCGCTTCAACTGCAGTACATAAAGAACTGCTGCCAGAATATTTTCATTTTCATTATAGCATTCAGGAAGTATAGATTCAATAAGCTTTCTTCAGAAGCCTCTCTAAACCAGCCGGTGCTCTGGTTCTTCACCTCGTAATACTGCCAGAAGCGCTTTTGCCGTCACTATGGACGTTGTTTCGCAGTTTTCATAGGTCTCTGCAGATACGTGAGGAGTCGCGATATAATTTTCCATATGGAACAACGGGCCGTTCGGATCAATCGGCTCTTTTTCAAAGACATCGGTTCCGAACCCCGCCACCTTTCCGGCCTGCATTGCCTCGGCCATATGCGCCTCATTCACGATACTGCCCCGGGCCGTATTCACGACCAACACTCCGTACTTCATGACCGCGATCGTGTCTCGGTTCACAAAATGTTTTGTAGCCGGCGTTGCCGGAAGATGGATCGAAAGAATATCGGACTGTTCCAGCACTTCCTTCCGGGAAACCATCTCCACCCCCAGTCTGGCCGCCGCTTCCTGATCAGGATACATGTCATAGGCGATCATGCGGGGATGAAAGCCTGCCAGCCTTTCCGCCGCGTTTCTTGCGATCGCGCCGAATCCTAAAAATCCGATCGTCCGGCTTTTCAGTTCATGAAACATGGGGCGCGGCCATCCGCCGTTTCTCACAGCCGCATTCAGCCTGGGAACCTCCCGGACCAGACAAAGCATCAGGGCAATCGCCTGCTCCGCCACCGCCGAGGAATTGATCCCGGGGCTGTTACTCACAATGATCCCATGCGCTTTCGCGGCCTCCAGGTCAATATTGTCCACACCCACTCCGAATCTGGCCATCGCCCTCAGCTTCGGCGCCAGACGAAATACCTCTTCATTCCACGTATCCACTCCAACGACCACACCGTCAATATCCGGCACGATCTCTTTCAATTCTTCCAATGTATATGGTCTGCCGTGAGGATTTTCTATAATCGCACAGCCGGCCTCTTCCAGAATCTTTTTTCCGGCAACACAATATTTCGAATAATTGGTTGCCGTAACCAGAACTTTCATATTCTGCCATCCCTCCATATTCTATACCGCGCATTCTCACAAACCCGGGAACAAAGCGCTTCCGGGAGCGCTCATACTCATAGCCGATAAAATATGCCGTGAGTATTGCGTTAGGCGCAGCCGCAAAGCGGTATGCAGCCCCAGCGGAAATCCGATCAGATTCCCAGCTGCCCCCGCATATGATCCGTCAGCCGCATCAGCTGCTCAACCTCCAGCTTTCCGGTAGCATCCAAAAGCGCTGCATCCTTTGTCCTTGTATACAAAGAACAAAAATTTCCAAGCTGTTTCTGGCAATATTTTGCATTCACCGGATAGACCTGTCTTTCAATCATCGAGGTGATCGTCAGAAAATCTGCCAATATCCTGGCCTTCTCAGGCTCTTCCTGATAATGTCCGCAAAGCCACACATATAAGTCCGCATGAAAATTTGCCATCACGCCGCTGAACCCGCTTCCGCCAAGACGCAGCGTCTCCAAAAGGGTAGACGAATTGGCATTGAACAGTTTTAAACGGCTGCCCTGGATGCTCTCCAGCTTCCTGCGGATATTTTCAATGCTGCAGCTTGTGTCCTTGATAAAATAAAATCTTCCAGTATCCGCGCACCATTTTAACAATTCCGGTGAAATGATCCTTTTATAAGGATACGGGCACTCATAAAACCCGAGAGCCAGATCCTTTGGAAGCCCGGCCAAAAGCAGCTTTAGATTTTCCAGCCAGATTTCATCGCTTTCTCCCGTCTCCGCAAGCCGGTTCGTCAGCAGAATCACTGCGTCCACCCCGGTTTCCGCTACCGCATTCAATTCTTCTGCCTGTCCGGAAATGGAATCCGAGATGTGGCCTGAAGCTACGACAGATACTCTTCCGTCCGCCCGTTCTTTCACAAATCGGGCAATTTGTACCCGGTCTTCCAATGTCAGGAAAAACATTTCGCTGGACTGGCAGTCCGCAAACAGTCCTGCCACGCCGTTTTCTATGTACCAGTCCACTAATTTTCCAAGCGCGTCATAATCCACTTGATTGTTGTCTGTAAACGGAGTCAGCATGACCGGCCATACTCCGTCCTTGAATTTATCGCCCATAACTCTTCTCCTGCTGCTCATATTTTGCTGTGGTTTTCGGTCTGTTATCTAACCGTCCGCAAATCACGATCATAATCTTCCAGAATCCGTTGAACCTCTGTCATCTGGTTATTGGAAATACTCATACTGCGCTGCTGCATCCGCCGGCTTCCTCTCACATAGTATTCCGTTGCCGCTTTGATGGCTGCATTTCCATTTCCGATCAGATGGATCAGCCGATACAGACGATTGATCCGTACCTGACATGCTTTTATTTTTTCGGAATCTCCGTTCAAAAAAGCCCGGTACATCTCCACATATGGCTCAACACGTACATTGCTCAATCCCGATACCATTCCGTCCCCGCCTGCCAGCAGCGTCGCTCCGCACAGGTAGTCTTCTCCCTGAATCCACGCGAATCCTTCCTCTTTTCTTTCAAACAAACCGCGCGTAAAGTTCATAAAATTACCGGAGGAATCTTTTACGCCTGCTATATTTTGCAATCCGGCCAACCGTCCGATCGTATCCGGTTCTATCGGATTATGTGTGGCAGACGGAATATTGTAAATGATGACCGGAGCAAATGCCTTTACCGCTATTTGCTTGTAATGCTCCATGATGTCCTCCTGAGAGGCTGCATGGTAGTAGGGCGGCGTGGCAACGATATAATCTGCGCCGCAGTCCTTCATTTTATCGATTTCCTCCAGAACCGCTCTTGTATTGGAGCGGATCATTGCCATGCATAAGAAAATATCATTTCCTGCAGTCGATTTTATCTGCCTGCATATTTCCAGCTTTTCCTCTGTCTTCAGATATGCGCCTTCTCCCGTTCCGCCGCAGAGAAACAGCCCGTTTACTCCTGCGCGGATCAGATAGTCCGCCTGTTTTTTCAGCAGATCCGCATCCAGCTCTCCTGTTTCCTTGATCGGCGTCACGATTGCCGGAATGATTCCATGTAGTTTTTTTCTTTGATCAGACATCATTCTTTCCTCCTGCCATACATATTTTCTAATGGTTACAACGGCCGTATCTCAAACTGATAGCTTCCGGAAACAATCTCGTATACCACATACTTTTCTTCCTCATGAGAGTACCGCATCCCTTCCAGTTCAGCAGACGCGTCCCCAATCCAGCAGAGCTTTCCGTCTTCCCGGATCTGAACCTTCTTCCATCCATTCTTCGGCAGAAAGAGCTGTGCCGTTGTATTTCCCGGAATCTCAACCTCATAGCGCAGCCGCTCTCTGGATCGTTCCCAGCTGGAAAACACCTTTCCCCGGATGGTCTCTACCGAAGCGGAGGCATACGGCAGATCCCCGGACATCACCGGCTTCAAGATGATCTTTTTAAATCCGGGCTGCGCCGCATCCAATCCGATACCTGCCAGAACCTTATAAAAATAGACGTCAACGCTTCCTGCAAAGGGATGGCTGTGGGAGTTAAAGCATTTGTCATTATTCAAAAACTCCCAGCGTTCCCAAAGCGTGGTTGCGCCTTCCTTCTCAATCTGATACCCGAAGGACGGGAAGGAGGTCTGCGTGATCAGCCGATACGCCAGGTCTTCATACCCGTATCGGATCAGCACGTCAAAGAGGAATTTCAGTCCTACCACACCTGTATTGATATGCCATGCACGGGTCACTTCCAGATCCTGGACCAGTGTTTCCAGCACCTCCCCCACATGCTCTTTTGGTGTGATCCCCAGATACAGCGGAAGCAGATTCGCCGTCTGACTGCTGGAGGAATACAGCGTGGCATACCGTTTCATGACTGCCGGACGTTCCTCTTCCGGAAGCACATTCAGCCAGGACTGGATCTTCTCCGCCAGCTCTTCATCGGAAAACCTGGACGCCGAATAGCGGTCGCCCTTTAAGAATCTTTTGTTAAATGCTTCCGCAACCCGTTCATATACCCGGTAATATTTTTCCGCTGTTTCTTTTTTCCCGATCCGCTCCGCCATCCGCGCGACTTCCAGAGCGTCATGGCAGTAATACCAGGTGGAGGTGATCTCAAAGGGTGTATCTACCGGATTGGCATGCATCGGAGGGCACCAGTCTCCGAACAGTCCGAAGGATACGATTCCGTCCTCATCCTCCTGGCTGCCCAGATAATCCACCCATTTGGCCATTGCTTCCAGGCTTTCCTCAATGATCCTGTCATCTTCATAATACC
Organism: Schaedlerella sp.; assembly: GCF_056796775.1. Taxonomy (NCBI): domain Bacteria; kingdom Bacillati; phylum Bacillota; class Clostridia; order Lachnospirales; family Lachnospiraceae; genus Schaedlerella; species Schaedlerella sp. Next base: position 8,377 of record NZ_JBQIKP010000002.1, on the reverse strand, counting down.
GGCTTACGATCCTTGGAAATTCCACGCAGGCCGTCGCATAGGTTGGATCCGCGGGGTAGCAGCTCCAATACGCCGGAGAAACGCCTGCCACGCTTCCGGTCTCCTTCTGGGATTCCCGGATATCCCTTTCAAATTTGACGTAAAATTTTGCCATATCAAAATTGTATACCGCCGCCTCTGCCGAAAGCTGCGCGTCTCCGACCCAGCCCATTCTCTCGTCCCTCTGGCAACAGTCCGTGGGGACGCTGTGCAGGTTGCTCACCTGGGTCCAGATATAGTTGGAGTGAATCTGATTGATCAGCTCATTTCCGCAGCTGAAGCTCCCGATCCGCTCTACGGAAGAGTGTACGACTCTCGCCTCCACCGTGTCAATAGAGGGCGTTCCCGGATACCCCGTCAGTTCCATATAGCGGAATCCGTGATAGGTAAAATGCGGCTCGAAAATCTCGATCCCTTCCCCTTTACAGATATACGTATCCCGCGCTTCCGCATTCCGGTTGGTATTCGGGCAGAGCATCCCCGTCTCCTTGTCTTTCAGCTCCGCATAGTGTACGGACACTGCGGCTCCCGGCTTCCCGCACACCTTCAAATGTACCCAGCCCGCAAAATTCTGTCCGAAGTCATACAGATAAACGCCCGGAGCAGGCTGTGTCATAGAAATGGGGTTCCTTGATTTGATCACCTTCACTGCTGGAAACGCAGTCTGGGATACCAATCTGCCCATCTTCTCCGAAACCGCTACGGCCATTTCCCATGCCCGGTCGTCAAATTCCGGTCCGCTCCAGCCCGGTTGTTCTAATCTGGCATCATAGCGCTCTCCGTCATAAATGTCGTCAAAAATAATGGGGCCTGCGCTGGTTTTCCAGGTCGTGTCTGACACAAGCCATTCCTCGGTTCCGTCTTCATAGCCGATGTACTGCTGGAAATATAGAACCGGCGACGGCCCATATTTCTTCAACGGATGCCAGTTTTTCGCAATGGTCGTCTCATAGGGGGAATATCTGCCATTTCCAAGCATCACTCCCACCGCGTTTTTTCCGCACTGCATCCGGTCTGTCACATCGTAGACCGCATAATATACGGTCTGGTCAAAATCGGACCATGCCGGGTCCAGTACATGATCTCCCACCTTCTGTCCGTTCAGGTATAATTCATAATATCCCAGCCCCGCGATATAGATGCGGGATTTTTGGATCTTCTTTTTTGCTTCCAACTCTTTTCGGAACAGATTTTTTCCGCGGATCCATGCTGCCTTCCACTCCTCTTCATGGAGGATTGCCGTCTCGAAAAAAGAATCCTCTGCCCTATAGTCCTGTCCGCAGAGATCCCAGACCGTCAGCTCCCAGTGATAGATTGTTCCCGATTTCAGCGGTACGCCGCCATATTGTATATTGACACTGTTGTCAGATTCTATTTTTCCCGAATCCCATACCTCGTTTTTTTCTTCCTCTCTCACCCGGATCTGCCACGCACTCTGTCCGGCCCCTCTCTCCAATGCCTGCACCGTCCAGGAAAAACGAGGCTTCTGCACATCGATTCCCAGCGGGTTCACCGCATACTCACATTTGGGGTTTAATATTTGAATCATTCGGTTTCCTTTTTCCATACTTCTGTCCTTCCTTCTATGTTGTAACCTAACCTTTCACTGCGCCCGCAACCATTCCCTTTACCAGATATTTCTGCAGGAAGATCATCACCAGGCAGATCGGGATCACGATGCTGACCACGCCCGCCGCCGATAACGTCCAGTAAGACAGATCCTCCGCACCGTACTGGCCGATGGCGACCGGAAGTGTCATTGCATTTTTCTGTGTCAGGATCAGTGCGAATAAATATTCATTATAAGAAAGCAAAAATGTAAAGATGGATGCCGTTGCAATGCCTGGTGTAGCAATCGGCAGAATCACCCTAGTCACGGTCTGTACCATATTACACCCGTCGATCCTTGCCGCTTCATCCAGCTCCGGAGGGATCGTGATCAGAAATCCCCTCATCAACCATAGCGCGAAGGGCTGATTGGAAGCTACTACAATGATGACCAGTATGAATTTGGTATCTGCCAGTCCCAGATTTGTCGCAATGATAAAGTAAGGGATCGCAAGCAGCATCTGCGGAAACATCCTCAGAAGCAGCGTCGAATTGAGCATCCTGGTTGCAAATTTTCCGCCGTTCCGGATCAGTCCGTAGGCTCCCAGTGTCGCCGTGGGCACGGAGATCAGAACACAGCATCCGGTAATGATCAGCGTATTGCATAAATATTTTGTAAATCCCCTCTCGATCCAAAGGGTTTTAAAATTATCGAAAATAGGTTTGTATATCCAGGTAAAGGATGTGGAAAATGCGTCTACGGGCTGCTTTGTAGCGATCATGACCGCATATACGATCGGAAAAATAGAGATCAGCGCCACCAAGATCAGTACAATGTAGCTGGCCGCAATAATGATCCTTCGTTTTGTTCTCATCAATCCACCTCCTTTGAACGCAGAACCTTCATAATAATAGAAATAATTACCGCAAGAATCAGCAGGGTGATCACCCCGACCGCGCATCCTCTTCCTACACGCAGTTTTGTAAATGTCGTTGTATAATTATAAATTGCCAGTGTTTCCGTTGAGATCCCGGGCCCGCCCCCTGTGGTCACATTGACCCGGTCAAACAGCCGGAACGCATCCATGGTCCGCATCATGAAAATAATGATGATCAGCTGCCGGAGATTGGGGAGTTTGATGCTCCGAAACAGCTGCCAGCTGTTGGCCCCGTCTATTTTCGCCGCCTCCACCTGATCTGCCGGAATGGACTGCAGGCCTGCATATAAGATGATCACTGCAAACGGCGTATTCTGATATACTTCCCCCAGAATGACCACGACCCTTGCCCAGAATGCGGAGTCCAGCCAGCCCGGAGCATGGATTCCGACCGCTGCTAGAAGCTGGTCCATGATTCCCCAATTGGACATGAACATCCATCTGAAAATAACCCCCATTGCTGCCGCGGTGATAAAGTAAGGGATGTAGATCATAATGCTGATGGGCTTTTTGAAATGATGGATGTTATCCAGAAGCATTGCCAGAATCATCCCAAGCACAAACTGGAGCAATACGGCCGCCACCGTCAGGATCAGCGTAAAGCCCAGGGCGCTGGCAAATTCTGAATCCTGTAATACATTGATATAGTTATCCAGGCCAATGAATTTCGCTTCCCTTCCCAGGCGGTAATTTGTGAAGCTGTACACCACGGCATAGCCCACCGGAAACAGCATAATCGAAAATATCAGAATAAAGCTTGGCAGCGCAAATAATAAATATTTATTTTCCTTCTTCATGCATCCGTCCTTCCTGAGCAGAAACGGTGTGCCCAATGCCGCGCCTGCCAAAACTCCTGTTGATTTCCGCCCGCCCCGCATATCCACACCGTTTCTTTTTCTATTTTGTTTGTCTGCCGCAGTTATTATTCGTAATAACCTGCCTCGTCCAGAATTTCTTCACACTCCGCAGCTGCTTTATCCATTGCGGACTGCGCGTCTGTTCCGTTGATCAGGACATCTGCCAGAGCCGTCATGGAGATCTCCATGATCTCTGAAAATTCCGGAATTGCAGGACGCATCCTTGCTCCGTCCTGAATCGCGTCCCATGCCGCTTTGTAGTCCGGCCTGCTCTCGAACAGTTCGTCGTTCAGCAGAGAAGTCCTTACCGGCATTCCGGTTTCCGCCCCTTCTTTCATCACATCTTCGGTCAGCGCATTGCACATGGTCCGAAATACGAGATCCGGATCATTTTCCGTAAATGCGGAAATGGAATAGCCTGCTGTCGCGAATAATGATGCTGTCGGTCCGCTCTCTTCCAATGCCGGGGGATTGTAAAATCCAACCTTTCCTACAACCTTGGATTTTTCTTCATTGTCCATGTCTCCGGAGCGGGTCGTCTGGATCAGTCCCATTGCCGCAAGATCCTGCGTCATGGCAAGAGCCGCTTCATCGGATCCATAGGTGGTGCTGCCGTCCGGGCAATATGGCATCAGCTTCTGGATGTAAGAAATGGCTTCCATTGCCTCCTCGCTGTTGAATGCCGGCTTCATGTCATCGTCAAACCACCATCCTCCGCATGCGGTCATAAAGCACTGGAAGGTGATCGCCAGCAGATCCGATGCTTTCAGGGAAAGTGTCAATCCCGATCTGCTGTCCGTCGTCAGCGCCTCCGCCACTGCCACAAGGTCGTCCAACGTTTCCGGGGCATCCAGTCCGGCTTCTTTCAGCACATCATCCCGCGCAAAGATCAATGCTGCCCACTGGTGGCTCGGAATCCCGTAAATATGTCCGTCATAGGTATATGCGTCCCATAAGTAATCCGGGATATCATCGAAATGATATTCGTCTTTGTATTTTTCAATATAGTCGTCCAGCGGCAGAAGCCAGCCCCCATCCGCGAAGGTTGCCAGATCCGGCGGGAAGATGTAGGTCAGATCATAAGCACTGGACTTGGAGGACAAGTTCATGGTCATCTTTTCCTGCCAGTCCCCATAGGTGGTCAGCTCTGTATTCAGCGTCACATTGTCCGGCGCGTTGTCTACCATTGCCTGCGCATAATATTCCAGCGCCGCGTATCTGTGGCTCAGCAGATTAAGCTCTACGGCTTCTGTTCCGGCATCCTCATTGTTCCCGGTATCTTCCGCATCTGCGCCTGTATCGGAATCTACCGCTGTATCTTGTGTATCTGTACCCGAATTATTGCTGTTTCCGCACGCTGCCAGCATCCCGATCATTGCGCCGGTAAGCAGACATGCTGTAATCCGTTTCCAAAGCTTTGTTCTCATATTGTTTCTCCTTTCTACTTTGTCAAGCCCCAAATGATAGACTTTTTCATGAGTCTGACGTATTTGTACCTCTCCTGGTTTTTGTATATAGTTTGTGCAGCCAATGGATTGTATATTTACCTGCCGTTTACATTTTTCCTTCCCTTTCCATACATTACGGATTTAAAATTACTTTGATTGCTTTACTGTCTGGTTCGCACAGCAGGTCAAAGCCTTCCTTTACCTTTTCCAGAGGAAGCCTGTGCGTGATCACCTTTTCAATATCCACCATATTATTTTTCAGATATTCCAGAGTCGTCCCGCATTCATCCGCATATCCTGTGCTGCCGAATACATGCAGTTCCTTGTATACGATCTGCTGGATCGCCAGTTCCAGCTCTGGCTTCGTAAAGCCAAGCGCAACAACCGTCCCCCGCTTCCGGCACATCTGCAGTGCCAGATTGTAGGTCGTGCTGATTCCAACAGCTTCTACCACCACATCAGGGCCCATGCCGTCTGTCTCCTGCTTCACTTTTTCCAGAAAATCCGGATCATCGGATTTCAGACAGCAGGTCGCTCCAACGTCCTTTGCAATCCCCAGCTTGTAATCTGACAGGTCCACCGCAATGACCTTGACCGCGCCTGCAAGCCTGGCGGTCTGTACCGCAAGAAGCCCTATCGTTCCTGCCCCAGTAATGACCACCTTATCGCCCAGCTTCACACCTCCGCGGTTGATCAGATGAATGGCGTTGCCCAGCGGATCCAAAAAGGTTCCGTAATCATAGCTCACCTCATCCGGCAGATGATACAGCTGCTTCTCATGCATCACCAGATATTCGCACATGGCCCCGTCCAGGAATCCCCGCATGGACGATCCGATCAGTAACGGATGGTCACATAAATGCGGCAGGCCTTTTCTGCACATAATGCAGAATTCACAGTTGATCTGTGGATTGACCGCTACCCGGTCGCCTGGTTTCCATCTGGTAACCTTTCCACCAATTTCCGCCACATCACCGGTGGCTTCATGGCCCATAATAATACCAGGCTCTCTGCGGTCCAGTCCATTGCCTCTATATGGGTGTATATCCGAGCCACAGATCCCTACCGCACGGATGCGGATCAGCACTTCATGCTCCTTCGGTTTGGGAATCTCCCTTTCACAAATTTCAAATTCAAAAGGTGCTTTAAATATTGCTGCTTTCATCTCTTTTCCATAATCCTCCTTCCGTTTATTATTATTGTACAGTGTTTATATTATACAGCAAAAAAAATAGTCTCTGTAATTACAATGGATAATTATATCGGGCTCTTCGCAGTTTATTAATAATAAACACTGTTCTGTATTTATAATTATAGCATAAATAAGTGGATAATGCAATTATAACAATTTATCAATAATTGGGTGGGAATTTTGTGCATATGTTACGAAGTTCAAAAAAAAGAGCGCTCCTTTTTATTGGTTATGCAGTCTGATATTTCTGTCTAAAGAAAAAAGTCCCCCACCATTCAGTGAGAGACTACACCTATACTCCATTAAAACCTCTTTTGCCTGCGCCAGCAGCGCCGTATTTTCCAGTGCTGTCTTTTCCAGATTTTCTTATATCTATCGCTTTTTCCAGCTGTGATGATGTGATCACTTCTTTTTTATCTGATCTGCATGACATTAATACCACCGCTGAAACCGCCACTATCACAATTATCCCACTGATTACTACCGGAATTATTTTTTCTTCATATTATTCCTCCCACAAAAGTTCCCTGTTTTTGTTGCTCAGATTAATAAGTTTTCGTATTCCCATACTATTTTTTCACCGAAAATAATCCCTGAATGATCTGTCCGATTGCTTTTTTATCCGTATCTTCGGTAATCTGCTTTGACGCAGCTGTAACTTTTTCGATAAATTCCCTGGATAGTCTGGATTCCATTACCCTTGTTACCCAATCAATATCTTTTACTGTTTTCTTTCCTAGGTATACTTGTTCAAAAGCATATATGGTTCCTTCGCCAATTGCAGCCACAAAACTTCCGGCTATGATTGCATTGACGACACCTGCCGCCAAATTTATTCCAGGAATAGCCTTTAGACCACTTATCGCTGCTTTAGCTGCCGTACTTACAGTTCCCACTTCAATAATGGAATTAAAAAAATGTTTCGAATCCTCATTTTTCTTAATTCCATACACCTGCGCAAGCGCATTGATTTCCGCAACTTCAATCGGTGAAAGTATCACCGCATCGGCAAATGGTACTGGAACTGCTCCTACAAGTACTCCTGCTGTTGTAGATGCTCCCACTATACTTTGCGCAAAAATCCTTCTTCTATTAAGTTTGTATTGATAAATATCTCTCTCGGCTGCTTTAACCCCTTCCGGCATCAACTCATTAGTAATATCTATGAGTTCTGTAATTCCTTCCGGAGCAGCAAAAGCAGAATCATTCAAAACATATTTCGAAGCAACAACAGGAATTATTTTACGTAAATTTTTCGAGTACCGTTTTTGTTTTGCAAATGCCTGATTTACCATCTCAATATTATGCTCCCTGTCCGGCACAGAATATGACTTTGTAATTACCACAATAACCGGAACAGACTCCCACATGGAAGCAGCACTCATCAAGCTTTTTATCGTCTCCGGAAACAACTTGCCTGCCGTTCCCTCTACGCAAAACCAGATCACATTAATCTGACAGTCCTTATTTCCTTCTTTTACGCTATTTTTAGACCATTTTTTCACAGCATTGACCGCCTGCACCTTCTTAATAAATGAAGGCTCGAATCCAACGGAATCAATCATACGAAAGGGTATTTCATCGCTTTCATATATCTCCAAATAATTTGTTGTTCCTTCCGTTCCCCATCCTGTTTTGGCCTTTTCTTCTCCTAAAACAGCATTGATAAGGGTCGATTTTCCAACACCCGAATTTCCAATTACCAATACATTTCCTCTCTTCATAATGAGTGCCTCCCTCAGCTTGCGTTTTCCGCAGAAAACCTCACATATTTCAATTCAACAGACAGAATTTAATGTTTTTTAAGTTCTGCAATAGCAGCATAATGTAAAATATCAAATTCATTCGGCGCAATTTGTTCAAGGAGCGTCATATGCTCTTGTTCCCACATCGAAATCTCCTTCTCGGTAAGCGAAGCGCCGATTCCACGACAAGCCTTCATTCTTCCATTCCAACTTTCACGAGTAAACGGTATTCTTAAAGTATATTCTTCATGATATGCAAGCTCAAAGTTTTCTTTGTAGCAATCTGGTATGTCTATTTGGTGTTTCGTTTCTCCTGCGCCACTCCAATTTGGATTATATTTTAATACAAGTTTTTCACTGGCTCCTGCAATCTCATCCTCAAATGGCAGCCATGCCATATATAAAGCAAGAATACTTCCCCCTTGTTTCAACATACGATAAAACTTAGGCATAACAATCTCATGGTCGAAATACCAAAAACACTGGCATGCTGTAATTACATCAAAAGAGTTATCCGAAAAACTTATATCCTCTGTTGATATAACATGATAATCTATATCCATACCTTTTGAGAGAATTTTCGCTTGTTCAATTTGGTTTTCTGAAATAT